>JAAAOL010000046.1 GCA_009908885.1 Bacteroidota bacterium
GAGGCGTCTGTCCTTGCATGTCACGCACCACAGCTTCTCCCGATACCTGCCAGGGCATCACGAAATCGCAACACGTAACACGAAACACGCAACACGAAGCTATACGGACAGCGCCGAGCGAATACGGTATCGCCCCAACAACTTGGGCTAGGTACCAAAAAAACGCCCTGCCGCTGGAGGTGCGACAGGGCGTTTCGGTCGTGTGGATGTGGGCACAAGAGCGCTTACTTGAGCCGGAAGGTAATCGGCAGGCTCATCTTGACCTTCACCGGCTTGCCGCGCTGCTTACCCGGCTGGAACTTGGCCTCGCGGACGACCCGGAGGGCCTCTTCGTCACAGCCCGCGCCGATGCCACGCACGACGACGGGGTCCTGCACGTTGCCGTTTTCGTCGACCACGAACTGGACGATGACGCGGCCTTCGACGCCAGCCTTCCGGGCGATCTCGGGATACTCGATCTGCTTCTGGATCGAGCCCAACCCCCCGATCAGTTCGGGCATGTTCTCGACCACGACGAAGACCTCAGGCTCGGGTTCTTCCTCTTCCTCTTCCTCTTCCGGCGGAGGCGGCGGGAGGTCCTGCGCGGGCTCATTCAGATCGAGCGAGGCGTCCAGGTTCAGCGCTTCGTCTTCGAGGATCTCATCGTTGGGGACCTCGACCGGCACCGGGGGACGCGGCGGTGGCGGTGGCTTTTCGATCTGCTTCGTCTGCTGGATCTCTTCCATCTGGACGACTTCTTGTTCCTCCATCTGGAGATCAACTTCGGCGTCCGGCGACCAGTCCACGCGGAACGCGGTAATCATGATGCCGAGCGCCACGATGAGGCCAATCTCGACGTACAGCGGATACCATTTCCGCAGGTTGGCTTTGCTCGATTTTTTCAGGGCCATAACGGGAGCAGGAGACTACGGGTTGAGAGGTTGAACGCCACAAAAGGACGC
Organism: Bacteroidota bacterium; assembly: GCA_009908885.1. Taxonomy (GTDB): domain Bacteria; phylum Bacteroidota; class Rhodothermia; order Rhodothermales; family JAAAOL01; genus JAAAOL01. The sequence goes on from JAAAOL010000046.1 coordinate 942, forward strand.
ATCGCGGCGAAACATGCCGCTGAATTCATGTGATGCTAACGAAGCAACGATGCGGCGCGGAGGTCTGTTCCAGCGAGCACGTTCGCTACTTCACAGGCTGTTCACGAATTCTAAGACACGGGATGCTCGGAAAAGTTGCTGCCAGGGGTGGCCGGGGCGTCCTCGCGCGAGTCCACGCCGTACCGCGATAGGCTCACGAAGACGATGTCCGGCGACGGGTCCACCAGCCGTGGGCCAACAATGCGGCACAGAGGCCCAGGCCGTTGGCGAGGGCATCGTACGGGTCGGGGAAGCGCTCGAACGGCAGCAACCCCTGGTAGACCTCCGTCAGCACGGCGAAGGCCAGTCCGGCGAGGAAGACCCGCCAGCGACGGATGCGTAGCGGTGCTCGCAGGGCGAGGAGCCACAGCACGCCGAAGCCGAAGAAGAGGGCCGCGTGGATGAGTTTGTCGAACTCGAACAGGCCGGATTGCGGCAGGGTGCGACCGGGCAGGGAGCATGCGGCCACGATGCCCAGCGTCCACAGGATCGCCAGGATGCGCCAGGGCGCCGGGTGGAGGAATCGCGTCATGACGACGTGGGAAAGCCAAGGTCGTGGAGGACGTCCGGCACGAGGTCCAGCAGGTCGGTTGCGATCATCGAGGACGGGTGATGGGTCGCAGCGTACGCATCGGCCGCCAGCCCGCCGAGGTGCAGTGCGGTGACGGCGGCCCGCTCCGGCAGGAGCCCCTGTGCCAGCAGCCCGACGCACAGCCCGGCCAGGACGTCGCCCGTGCCGGCCGTGGCCGCCGCCGCGTTGCCGGTGCCGTTGACGTACACCGTCCCGTCCGGCGTGGCGACGAGGCTAGGCGTGCCCTTGAGTAGCAGCACGCTGTTCCAGCGCTCGGCGTACTCCTGCGCCGTACGGAGGCGATCCTGCAGGTCGACGGCGGGACCCGCCAGGCGCTTGAACTCGCCCGCGTGCGGCGTCAGAATCCAGCGGCCCTGTGCGTGGTTCTGGAGCACCTCAGGGGCGTCGGCGAGCGCATTCAGCCCATCGGCGTCGATGACGAGCGGCAGGTCCGTGTGACGGAGTAGGCGCAGGACGAAGGCCTCGGTGTTCGGGTGGCGCCCCAGCCCGGGCCCGACGAGCAGCGCCTGGGCCTGATTGAGGCGGTCGCGGAGGACGTCTAGACCCGCTTCGGGGGCGATGCCGCCGTCGGGGTGACCGGGCAGCGCGAGCGAGGGGATGGTCGTCAGCTGAGTCGCCAGCGTCGGCGCGATGGCTTCGTGACAGGCACACTGGACGTAGCCCGCGCCGATCCGAGCTGCTGCGAGGGCGGCCATGCTGGGCGCTCCGGTCATCCCGGGAGCGCCTCCGACGACGAGGGCCAGTCCCGCGCTGTATTTGTACGCGTCGCGCGCCCGCCGCGGCCACCATGCACGGGCCGTGGCATCGGTCGGCCACCAGCCGCAGCCGTCGTACGTTCGGCATACGCGCTTCAAGACGAAGGCAGGAATCCCAATGTCCACGACGTCGACGTCCCCGGCGTACTCCGGCCCGTCGTTCAGCAGGAGGCCGGTCTTGAGGGCCGCCATCGTGACGGTCGCGTCGGCCACGACGGCATCGCCCAGCGGCACGCCGAGGTCCGTGTGCAGCCCAGTCGGCACGTCGAGGGCGACGGTAGGCGCGGGCTGATCGTTGAGCCAGGGCACGAGGCGCGCGATGGGCTGCCGCAGGTCGCTGGTGAGGCCGGTCCCGAGGAGGGCGTCCACGTACAGGTCCGGGGTCGGAAAGGCAGCGAGTTGGGGGAGGCCGTCGAAGCGGTGCAGCGAGAGGCCGTTGTCAGCCTCGTGCTCGGCCAGCGTAGTGAGCAGCGACCAGTTGTGAGCGGCATCCTCGCTCATGGCCTCCGGGCCACTCATCGCGACGACGCGGACGGACGCTCCGCGCGCATGAAGCAGCCGCGCCACGGCGAGGCCGTCACCGCCGTTATTGCCCTTTCCGCAGAGGCACGTCACCCGCAGGCCTTCCATCGGGCCGTACCGCTCGGCGATGCGGGCCGCCGCACCTCGCGAGGCCGATTCCATCAGCGTGAAGCCGGGCAGGCCGATGTCCTCGATCGTCACCCGGTCCGCCTCGCGCATGGCCTCGGCACTCAGCACCGGGTGGAGGCCGTCGGGAAGCGGCGTGTCGGGCAGCGTCACGGGGAGCAGCGGCATGGCGGTCGGCGTCGTGGGAGAATCGTCAGAAGGTCGTGGATGCGTGGTGGTGCGTCAGTCGACGGTCGGGATGCGGAGGGTGTCGGCCAGGGCGGTATCCCAGCGGGCGCGCCACGAGGGTGCATCGGCCCAGGCGGCCCGCTCGGCCCCCCGATACGGCACGAGCGTTCCGGCATTCCAGCGGCGGTCGGCGTCGCGGTCAATGAACGCGCGGAAGCGGTACGTGCCCTCGGGAAGACCCGAAAACTGAAACGTTCCGTCCGGGCCTGCTGCGACCGTAGCGACGAGCGAGTCCGCCTCCGTCTCGTACAACTCGACCAGCACCGTGCGGTTCGTATCGGCGGGAGCCACGACGCCACTCACCCCTCCGAGTTGACGGCGGGAAATTCGCTGCACCCGTTGCACCGCTGTCGTATCCGACGTGGGACGCACCGCAGGCGCTACGGTCAGGCGGACGGTCTCACCCTCGGCGAGCGGCATACGTAGGCGCAGGCGATACGTGGTGCCGTCCGTCGTGGAGGCATCGAAGGGGCGGAGGGCGCCTGTCGAGTCCACCACGCTGAGGACCGACTGCAGGCGCGTCGAGTCGATCGGCTGGTTGAACCGGACGCTGGGCTGTTGGCCTGGAAGGAGCGTGACGACGGAGTCCACGCCGGCTGGTACGAAGTCTACGAATTGCACCGGAAGGGTATCGGGACGGGCGCTGGGCACGAAGCGCAGCGTATCGGTCCGGACGGCGTTGTCGCTGGAGTCGACGATCGTGGGGGCGGGACGGAGCAGATGCGGTGTCGATGCCAGCGAGTCCGTCAGCAGTGCGATCGCCCGTCGATCGCCGGGGGGCTGATAGGCGGCCCGCACAGCCCGGCGTCGCTGCTGGAGCGAGTCGACCACGAGCCAGCCGTCTGGCGAACGGGTCTGGAGACGCACCGGCTCGGAGAAGCGCACGATGTGACGGGTGGCGGAGCGCGAGCGAACCTGTTGCGGGGCCGGGCGGACGGTATCAGGATTGGCGATGAGCCACGTGGCGGCGAGGGTGTCTGCCCGAACGGAATCGGCGCGGAGGACGGGGCGAGGCGGAACGCCGTAGGCTTCGCTGGCGTCGGGCCGCAGGTTGCGGTTACGGTCGTCGACGACGGCCACGAAGTAGGGCTGCTCGCGCAGGTACTCGAACGAAAAGCGCCCATCCGGGCCGGTCTGGGTGCGGTAGGCGGGCCGCTCAGGCAGCGGGCGCGGCGGCAGCGAGTCGAGGGCGGCATATGCCCACACGTCCTGCCCGGCCACTGGCGTTCCGGTGCGCGCATCCAGCGCCTGGCCGGCGAGGCGGCCCTGCTGGATCGTCGGGCCGGTGGAGAAGGCGAGCGTGATGGGCTGCCGGAGGGCCACGCCGCGGACGTCCTCCAACTCGGTGTCGATGGTCAGAATGTACGTCGTGCTGTCGCGGAGGGCCGTGGGCAGCGTCAGCTCGACGGCCCGGCGTCCCCAGTCGTACGTCACCGGTCCGTCGAGCGCCGGGGTGAGAGTGACGGCCCGGGGGAGGGACGCCCGTTCGACGTACTCGGAGAATTCCAGGCGGATCGTCCGCGTCGACACGTTCACGGTGCCCTCGGCGGGGGTCGAGGCCACCAGTTCCGGGGGCGTCGTATCGCGCGGACCGCCGGGCGGGGGCTGCGGGACGGCGCAGGCGGCGAGGCCCAGGCTGAGGCCGAGCATCACCATCGCCCAGCACAGCCCTCCGAATGTCCCCCTGGCTTGTTGCATTCCCATGCGAGGCCGTCAGTTGTCCACCCGGTCGCTGCGGAGCGAGAAGAAGAGGAAGACCGTCACGACCGTCGCTGCGGCGACGACAGCCGGTTGCGCATAGCGGCGGAGCCAGCCGCCGGGGGGCGGATCGGCCTGCGTTTCCGGGTGAGCCGCAGATTCGAGGGCCGCGAGCCGGTCGCGTCGAACGGTATCGGTGTGCGCGTCTCGGCACCGGGCATCGCGCAGCAGGCGCCCGTCGGCCGTCGTCAGGGTGTAGTGGAGGGCCAGCGTGACGGTGCGCTCCACGGTCCGGCGCCCACCCCGCTCGTAGGTCACGTCTACCGTCTCGATCGCATAGTCGAGCGTCGGGAGCGGCGTGGTGGCCGAGTCGGCGGCGACGTAGATCTCACGACCCGTGTCCTGCCATCGACCGACGAGGGCCGTCCGCAGGTACGCCATCTGCTCCGGAGCATCGAGCCGAAGAGTCCGCATCGAATCCGGGACGGTTTCGGCCAGACACCCGACGGACAGGGATTGCAGCACCTCCAGGTTGGTCGGCGTCTCGCTGGTCTGTGCGGCAGCGGGCATGCCGATTCCTGCCGCGCCGGTCCACAGGGCGAGGCAGAGCACAGCCAGCATCGAACGACGAAGCGGCATGGAGGACGGTCCAGGTGAGCAGTGGCGGGGAAGGAAGATACGGGCCAGCCCATCCATCCTAAACCCGCTCCGGGCGACGGCCGCGGCTTACGAGTAGATGCCCCGAATCCGGAGGGCACTCGCCACCTTGTCGATGGCCATGACGTACGCGCCGATACGCATGGACACGTCGTACTTCTCTGACGTCGCATACACGTTCTCGAACGCACTCCGCATGATGCGGTCCAGCCGACGATTCACGCGCTCGATGGACCAGAAGTAGCCCTGCCGGTCCTGCACCCACTCGAAGTAGGACACCGTGACGCCGCCCGCGTTGGCGAGAATGTCCGGAATGACGAGCACGCCTTTCTCGTTCAGAATGTCGTCGGCCAGCGGCGTCGTCGGCCCGTTAGCGCCCTCGGCGATGATTTTCGCCTGCACGTCGGGGGCGATGTCCCGCGTGATCTGGTCCTCTTTGGCCGCCGGAATCAGGATCTCGACGTCCGACGTCAGCAGTTCATCGTTGGTGATCGCCTCCGCGTCCTGGTAGCCGTCCAGGGTGCCGTTGTTGGCCTTGACGTAGTCGATGAGCGTCGAGACGTCGAAGCCGTTTTCATTGTAATAGCCGCCCGTCACGTCGCTCACCGCGACGATCTTGCAGCCCTGCTCGCCTAGCAGCTTGGCGGCGATGGAGCCGACGTTGCCGAAGCCCTGCACGGCCACGCGGCACTCGCTGGGGCGTAGGCCGAGGCGGTCCATTGCGCCGAGCGTCACGGTCATCACACCGCGCCCGGTCGCCTCCGTCCGCCCGAGCGAGCCGCCCAGCATTACCGGCTTGCCCGTGACGACGGCGTTCTCCGTGCGGCGGGCATGCATGGAGTACGTGTCCAGAATCCACGCCATGATCTGCTCATTCGTGTTCATGTCCGGCGCAGGGATGTCCTTGTCCGGCCCGAACACGTTGAACAGGTTGGCTGTGTAGCGGCGGGTGAGGCGCTCCAGCTCACCAGGGCTCATGTCCCGCGGGTTGCAGACGACGCCGCCCTTCGCGCCGCCGAATGGCACGTTGACGACGGCGCACTTCCAGGTCATCCAGGCGGCCAGCGCCTTCACCTCGTCCAGCGACACGTCCGGCGCGTACCGGATACCGCCCTTGGACGGGCCCAGCACTTCGTTGTGGATCACCCGCAAGCCCTCGTAGACGCGAATCCGCCCGTCGTCCATCTTGACGGGGATCGAGGTGATGTGGACGTGCACGGGTGTGATGAGATACTCGTAGAAGCCCGGGTTCAGCTCCAGGATCTCAGCGGCCACGTCGAACCGTTCTATCATCGACTGGAACGGATTGTCGTGATCCCGGATGGGGGCCGGCTCCTGGTAGATGGACTGATCGTAGACGGTGCGTTTGTACGGCATGGGGCGTAGGGAAAACGTCGGTCGATGAAAGGGAGGGGGAAGCGCTACCAGTAGGCGAAACGGCGGCGCGTCGGGTGTAGATCAATAAAGTTATGAGATCGGGTGGATGATGACTAGTGAACATTTCAAGAGAAGCCGGGACAGGACGGCCCGATGAGGAATATAAGGGCCATCGGTATTCCCGAACCCTCAACTGCTTCTCCGATGCGCTCCCTCAGCAACCGTCGCCGCAAAGAGATCGCGGCGCTCAGCCGGAAAAAACACCGCGATGCACGGGACGAGTATGTCGTCGAGGGCATCCGGGGCGTGGAGGCCGCCCTCGACGCCGACGCGCCGCTCGTGGACGTGGTAGTGCAGGATGAAGGGCAGGCGGATCCGGTCATCCAGAGCGTGATCGAGCGGGTGCCGTCCACCGTGCCCGTGCAGGTCGTTTCGGACGACGACATGGCCCGCCTCTCCAACGTGGCGACCTCTCAGGGACTCCTGGCCGTCGTCCGGGCGGTACGGCTTCCGCCCGAGCGCCTCACGGAGCGGTCGACCGTGCTGGCGTTGGACGGCGTGCAAGACCCTGGCAACGTGGGCACGCTCCTGCGGACGGCGGCCTGGTTCGGCATCGAGGCCGTGCTGACCGGGCCGGGCACGGCGGACGTCTACCATCCGAAGGTGGTGCGCGCAGCGATGGGCGCGCACTGGGACGTTGCGCTGGCCCAGTCCGATGCGCTGGGCCCGGTGCTGGATGCCATGCAGCAGGCCGGGTTCGGGCTCTACGGGGCCGACCTCGTGGGTACGCCGGTCGCCGCGTGGCAGCCGCGCCAGCCTGCCGTGCTGGTCGTCGGGAGCGAGGCGCACGGGCTCTCGGCCGCCGTGCTGGAACGTCTGCACGAGCCCGTCGCCATCCCGGGAGCAGCACGACGGCAGGGCACCGAGTCGCTCAACGTGGCCGTGGCGGCAGGTATCTTGATGTACGCCTGGCGCGGGCCGATCGTGGCGGGCTGAAAGTTTCGCCGAAACCTGTATCTTATACCACTTCTTTCGTTCTGGCAGCCACTACCTATGGAAATCCCCGCTCTACAAGGGCTGGCGCTCGAACGCGGCCTGATGACGATGGAACAGCCGCTCTCGACGCAGGACCAGCACAAGTCGCTCCGCATCGGTGTCCCCCGTGAGATCTCGAACGAGGAGCGGCGTGTGGCGCTGGCGCCTAGCGGCGTCGCCGCCCTCGCTGCGAACGGCCACGAGGTGTACGTCGAAAGCAACGCGGGCGAGCAGGCCCACTTCTCTGACGATCTCTACTCGGACGCAGGCGGGGAGATCGTGCTCACGCCGGAAGACCTCTACAGCAAGAGCGAGCTCATCATCAAGGTGGGGCCGCCCGTGGGGGACGAACTGGAGCTCGTCCAGCCCAAGCAGGTGCTCATGTCGGCCCTCCATCTGGGCAATACGACGCCGGACTTCCTGCGGCACCTCCAGCAACTCGGCATCACCGGGATCGGCTTCGAGTTCATCCGCGACTCCGACGGCACGTTCCCCATCGTGCGCATGATGCATGAGATCATGGGCTCGCTCGCGGTGCAGATCGCCGCCCGGTACCTGGAGAGCGGTGAGGGCGGCAAGGGGGTCATGCTGGGAGGCATCTCCGGCGTGCCGCCATCCACCATCGTCATCCTGGGCGCGGGCGTCGTGGGTGAGTGGGCAGCGCGGACGGCCCTCGGCTTCGGCGCGCACGTGATCGTCCTCGACAGTGACCTGGGTTCGCTACGGACGCTGGAGCACTTCCTGGACCGGCGCATCACGACGGCGATGGCCACCTCGCAATACATTCAGCAGGCCGTGCTCTCCGCCGACGTCGTCATCGGCGCGATGATGACGGACGGGCAGCGCTCGCCCATGCTCGTCACCGAGGAGATGGTGGCCAGCATGCGGCCGGGCTCGGTCATCGTGGATGCGGTCATCGATCAGGGCGGGTGCATCGAGACGAGCCGTCCCACGACGCACTCCAAGCCGACGTTCCGCCTGCACGACGTCATCCACTACTGCGTGCCCAACATGCCGTCCAACGCGGCGCACACGGCCACGTACGCGCTGACCAACGTGCTCGTCCCGTACCTGCTACAGATCGGCGAGGTGGGCTCCATCAACGAGGCGCTCTGGCGCAACGAGGGCCTGCGCAACGGCACCTACGTTTACCGGCGGCACCTGACCAAGAAGAGCCTCGCCACGATGTTTAACATGCCCCATCGCGACATCGAATTGCTCATCGCGTCGGGAATTTAGTATGTTATCCAGGCCGTCGTTCTGTTCACCGCAACCTGTCGGCCATGCACCCCATCGACCGAGCCCTCCAACCCGGAAGTGGATGGCGCATCGTTCTCGGTCTGATGATCGTGCTGTTTTTCGTCACGTACGCCTTCGTCGCACCTGAACACCGCTTCGCGTCCTTCTTCGTGGTGATTCTCTGCGGAGGAGGAACCTGGCGGCACTACGTACTGTGGCGTCGGCTGCGAGATCAAGACGGTCTCGAACTGCTGGGTACGGACCCGGGCGGGTCCGTGTAGTGAGGAGCATCCTGATATCAGGCCTCGATGGCTCCTCACGTCCGGGTTCGGACAGCTATTGCGTAGATGGGTATGACGCGATGACCTACATCGCTTCAATTTGTCGCATATAACAACGTGCGACTATTCTGTCACCTATCGCTCTCATCACATCAAGGAGGTCAACGATGACGCCACTGTTTACTCTCGCTGCCGCCATGCCGCAGGAAGGCCCGTCCGGCTTTATGGGCGTGCTCCTCGGGCTGGTCTATCTCGGCATTATCGTGCTGATGATCGCCAGCCTGTGGAAGGTGTTCGAGAAGGCCGGGGAGGACGGCTGGAAGGCCATCATTCCGATCTACAACCTGTACATCATCCTCAAGATCGTCGGGCGTCCGGGATGGTGGCTCATCCTCTTCCTGATTCCCTTAGTTAACTTTATCGTCCTCATTGTCATGAACGTGGACCTGGCCAAGTCCTTCGGGAAGGGCATCGGCTATGGTCTGGGACTGGCGTTCCTCGGTATCATCTTTATTCCGATGCTCGGCTTCGGCGATGCGCAGTATCAGGGCCCTTCGGCAGCAGGCGGCGACGTGCAGTTCGCCACGTAGGTCTCGCACCTATACCATCAGGAGATGCTCCAGAGTGCCCACGTCCCCTCGGGGAGGTGGGCACTCTGACGTTTCAGCGCTCTCGGTTGCATTTGCACCGGGTGCTGAGCATACTGCGTAGGTGATCCCCTCCACACGATGCCTCGACACTATGGACACCGCGACGCCGACCGTCCGCGCCCCGCGCGGCACGACGCTCCGCTGCAAGGGCTGGCACCAGGAAGCCGCCCTCCGCATGCTGATGAACAACTTGGACCCGGAGGTCGCCGAGATCCCGGAGAAGCTGGTCGTCTATGGCGGCACCGGGAAAGCAGCCCGCAACTGGGATTGCTACCATAAGATCGTCGAGACCCTGCAGCGGCTGGAGAACGACGAGACGCTGCTCGTGCAGAGCGGCAAGCCGGTGGGCGTTTTTCGGACGCACGAAGAGGCGCCGCGCGTGCTCATCGCCAACAGCCACCTCGTGCCCCGCTGGGCCACCTGGGACGAGTTTCGTCGCCTCGAAGCGATGGGACTCACGATGTACGGCCAGATGACGGCGGGCTCGTGGATCTACATCGGCACGCAGGGCATCCTGCAGGGCACGTTCGAGACGTTCGCCGAGTGCGCGCGCCAGCACTTCGGCGGGACGCTGGAGGGGCGGCTCGTCGTGACGGCAGGCCTCGGCGGCATGGGCGGGGCACAGCCACTGGCGGCCACCATGAACGGCGGGGCCTTTCTGGGCGTGGAAGTCGATCCCCGCCGGATCGAGCGGCGCGTGGCGACGGGCTACTGCGACCGGATGGTGACCGACCTGGACGAGGCGCTGGACCTGGTGCTGGACGCCAAGGCGAACGGCGAGGCGCTCTCGGTCGGCCTGCTCGGCAACATCGCCGACGTGCTGCCCGCGCTGGTGGAGCGGGGCGTGGTGCCGGACGTGCTGACCGACCAGACGGCGGCGCACGACCTGCGCGAAGGCTACATCCCCCGCGGCTATACGGTGGACGAAGCCGCTACCTTCCGGGCCGACGATCCGGAGGGCTACGACGCCGCCGTGCTCGACAGCATGCAGCGCCATGTTCGTGCGATGCTGGACTTGCAGGACGTAGGCGCCATCACGTTCGACTACGGCAACAACCTGCGCGGGCAGGTGGCGGACCACCGGGGCATGACCGAGGCGTTCGACATCCCCGGCTTCGTCCCGGCCTTCATCCGCCCGCTCTTCTGCAAAGGAGCCGGGCCGTTCCGCTGGGCGGCCCTCTCCGGCAACCCTGACGACATCGCCGCGACCGATGCCGCCGTGCTGGAGGCGTTTCCCGAAAAAGAGGCGCTCGGGCGTTGGATCCGGCAGGCGCAGGAGAAAGTGCCCTTCCAGGGGCTCCCGTCCCGCATCTGCTGGCTGGAGTACGGCGAGCGGGCCGAGATGGGCGCGCGCTTCAACTGGCTCGTCGAGACGGGCAAGGTCGAGGCGCCGCTCGTCATCGGGCGCGACCACCTCGACAGCGGCTCCGTCGCCTCGCCCAACCGCGAGACCGAGGGCATGCAAGACGGCAGCGACGCCATCGCCGACTGGCCGCTGCTCAACGCGATGCTCAACACGGCCTGCGGCGCGTCCTGGGTGAGCCTGCACCACGGCGGCGGCGTGGGCATCGGCTACTCCATCCACGCGGGCATGGTGTGCGTGGCCGATGGCACGGAGCAGGCCGCCCGGCGCCTGGAGCGCGTCCTCACCGCCGATCCAGGCACCGGCGTCATGCGCCACGCCGACGCGGGCTACGACCTCGCCGTCGAGACGGCCCACGAGCGCGGCGTGGACCTGCCCATGATCGAATGACTCGTAGCTCTGGGTCGTGCACAGCAACCTCGTACGCCGGTCGGGCGTGCAACCGAAGTCAACTATTGCACCGTCTGCACAGTAACGCGTCGATCATGAAAGCGTATCGTATCACGAAGCAAATGACCGCAACGGGAGCCTTGCACCTCGATGGTCTGCCGTTCGCGCCGGGTGAGTACGTCGAGGTAATCGTGCTCCCCAGTGCGCAGGAGGAACGAGAGCTTCCATCCCTGGGCGGAACGCTGAAGCGCTACGACCGCCCGACCGACCCCGTCGCCGCTGAGGATTGGGACGCGCTGCAATGATTTTGTCGATACGCGCATCATGTTCGATCTGTGCTGAACGTAAGTATAGTATTTAGATGATAGATCACGTCACATTATCCAATTTCAAAAGCCACGAGACAACTACGCTGGACTTGTCTCGCCTTACCGTACTGGTCGGTCCTAATGGTTCGGGAAAGACCAGTGTGCTCCAGGCCCTTCATCTCATGTTGAAAGCGGTTGACACAGAACTGAACACATTTCTCTCCTGGAACGAAGTGAAGGAGTGGGCCTATGGCTCAGAAGTTGAATTCGCTTTGGATCTCCGAGGAACACAATTGGCCAATGCATCGGAGGAATGGCATCTAGTCCTAAACCTGATGGATTCTCCGTCTGAGGCTATCTTGAAGTGGAAATGGCGGAATTCTACAGACAGTTTAACCGGGTCCGGTGTATGGGAGAATGCGTGGAGTAACCTGATGGGTATGCGTGGAAGTGAATTCAGCGAAGTGGTGGGAGGCGTCCAGTATTTGAAGATGAACGCCAAACGGCTCGGCCAACCATCACTAAGTAAACAGGTTCCTCCTCAAATAGAAGAGGATGGCTTTGGTCTGGCTTCGGTTATCGGGTATATGCTAACCTATGAGAACGAAAGGATTGACCAAGTACTGTCTTCTATACAGCAGGTGATAGCAAACGTTGAAAAAGTCAGGGTCCGGCCTAAAGTATTGGAGGTTAAGGAGGAGCGAATTCTAAATATTGAGGGCTCATACATATCTGTGCCCGAAGGAAGAACGGAGCGGTTCGACGAACTAGTCTTCGACGTTAAGGGTGCCCAGCGATTGCCTGCGAGCGTTATGAGCGAGGGAACGCTAATTGCTACGGCCCTGATTGCAGTGTTGGAGAGTTCTAGTTGTCCAAAGGTGTTATTGCTTGATGACATAGAGCAGGGATTACATCCGAAGGCGCAGCGGGAACTGGTTCAGCAGTTGAATAGAATCATGGAAGAGCGACCCGAACTCCAGATCGTTGCGACTACGCATTCCCCTTATATCGTTGACGAGTTAGAACCGGAAGAAGTGGTGCTATTAGCCTTAAATGCTGAGGGTAGTTCTGAAGTGAAACGGCTTAGCGATCATCCGCGAGCCGGAGAAGCCCTGGAGGTTCTTACGACGGGTGAATTTTGGAGTGCTGAGGGAGAAGAGTGGGTTCTCAACCGTGGACAATAGGCCGGTGGAGGTTGTTATTGTATCCGAAGCTGCCCCTGACGCGAAAATGGCGTGCGATCTGGCGGATCGCGTGTTTGTCGAAAGAGGTCCGATGTGGCTGGACGACTTCCAACTTGAATACCAGAGAACGTGGTCAGGAATTGAGGCGGGGCATGCCTTTACGAAGTGGGCCGACGTGAAACGACTATACACTCAGTACCGCTTACCTCGATATTTAGGACACCTGAATTCTGGGAGGTCAGGTAGTATCGATTCAGCACAAGGGCGGAAGGCCCTTCTCCTCATTCGAAAGGAGGCTGAGAACAGAGCAATCCGAGCAGCCATTCTCATGCGCGATGCCGACAACCAGCCAGAGCGGAGGAAAGGTCTGATTCAGGCGAGAAGGCAGTTTGAAAGAGAAGAGCTGCGTGTCGTGGTGGGCGTTGCCATTCCGAACAGAGAAGCGTGGGTTCTAAATGGATTTCTGCCAACCGATGATCGGGAGCATGCACTCGTTGCCGATTTTCGCCGAGAGCTGGGGTTTCATCCGTGCGAAGATGCTGACCGGCTAACTGCGACACACAAGACGGATAAAAAGAGTGCAAAGCGAGTACTCCGGGTGCTCGTCGCGGAGTCTGCAGAAAGAGAAGCGAGTTGCTGGAAGCAGACCCCTCTGGAGCGTTTGGTTGAGCGAGGTGCTGAAACGGGGCTGCGTGATTTTCTCAGCGAAGTTGAGGAAGTGCTGCTACCACTGCTCGTCTAGGTGGTCCTGGGCAGGGTGTCTGATGGCATCTAAAACATAGGAACGAATTTGACCATGCGAACCAGCTCTAAAATTCTGCTCCTGCTGATCGCCCTCGTCGGAGGCGGGCTGGTCTGGATGGCCAGCCGGGCGGACGAGGCCGAGATCGAAGCTGCCGT
>JAAAOL010000189.1 GCA_009908885.1 Bacteroidota bacterium
CCGGGTGGTTGAATTGCTGGACTTCTTCGAAATGATCCATAAACGGGCCGATGCGATCACACTCGTTGAAAAGAGAGTGTGAATATACGCACCCCTTCGATGCCTTGTTCAAGCGGCAGCGCTCGACTTGACGGCGGTTTCATGCAACGCGGCCCCGATGCCGGAGCACCGAGGCCGCAGGGATTGAGCGGGATGAGGCAGGGCCGCTACTTCAGCAACAGCATCACCTGACTGGCCTGATAGGCCCCCATCTGCGCCCGCACGACGTAGACGCCGGACGGCAGTCCCGTCGCCTCGAAGACGGCCTCGTGCTGCCCCGGGGTGCGCTGGGCATCGACGAGGGTCTGTACCTGGCGCCCCAGCGCATCGTAGACGATCAGCGTGACGTGGGACGCCTCGGGGACGTCGTACCGGATCGTCGTCGACGGATTGAACGGGTTGGGATAGTTCGGGTGCAGGCGGAATGCTTCGGGGCCGCCCGTGCCGTCCGGATCGACGACGTCGATGCCTTCAGCGACCGTCACGAGATGGTCCTCCACCTCGCCGGAGGGCACGTCCAGGGCGGATTCGACCTCCGGATCGTGCATCGGCCCCAGCCCCTCGGATGCGCTGAACCGGAAGCGGGCATACGTCTCGCCCATCCGTGCCGAAGCTGGCACGTCGTACGAAATCACGTGCGTGCCGTCCCCCAGCGACGCATCGTCGATGATGTGCTCCCCGTCGTCGTCCCAGTCGCCGTCCTGGTTGAAGTCGACCCAGGCGGTGAGGACGCCGCTCCCGCCTCCATCCACCGTGACCACTACCTCGACCTCCGCAGCCTCTCCGGCGTTGAGGACGGTGGTGAACGCGACGCCGTTTTCATCGGCCCCGTCGTCGTCGTTGTCATCCCCGAGGGCATCCGCATCCGGCTGTCCGTCACTCTCGAAGTCGATGGCAGGTCCCAGATGAAACGCCCCGTCCTCCGGCTGACGGTGACGCGCGCCTCCATCCTCGCTGCGCGTCGGATACGGCTCGGGCGCATCGCCGAAGTCGAGCGGCTGATCGACTGTGATGCCGAAAAGATAGTCCTCTACCTCGCCGGTGATCACGAGGCCATCGACGGGCATCTGGTCATCGAACTGGCTGAAGCGGAAGCGGGCGTAGGTCCAACCGAGGTCGGCGTCGCCGGGCACTTGCATCGTGAGCAGCGTGTAGTCCGGCGCGGGGTCTACCTCCACCCCATCGAAGACATGCTCGCCGGGGTCGTCCCAGTCGCCATCCCGGTTCCAGTCGACCCAGCCGGAGAAGAAGCCGTTTCGCGAGGCCAGCGGGCGAAAGGAAACCCCGTCGCCACGCGTCATCCCGTAGATGGGCGACCCGGACTGCGGTGCAGTGGCGAGGAAGGTCCACCCGCTCTCGAAACGGATGCCCGACTCGTCGTCGTCCTTATCGGCGTCGTCTCCTTCCGCGAAGATCGACGGGAGGCCGAAGTCGAACTCACCCGGCGTGGGATCCACGTCCGTATCGGTATCGCCCATCTTGTAGTCGCCGCCGAAGGCATGCAGGGCTCCATCGTCGCTGTGGCGCGTGGGATAGCCGCGGGGAAAGCCAGGCACGCGGCGGGCGGTGCTGTCCGGCGCATCGCCTGCGTCGATGCCGGGAAACCCGAGTCGGTCTTCTACCTCTCCATCAGGCGCGATCCCGGTAGGAAATCCGCAGGCGAACACCCCGCCGGAGCACACGCGTGCGCGCATGTACCCACCTCTCGGTGCCGGGGGTAAGGGCGACGGAGGACAGGTGATACGCCCCCCGGGAGGCGCCACCTTCTGATTACACACGAACTCTAGCGGGAGGTCTCCGAGCAAGCCGTTGTCGTTGAAGTCGATCCAGACGTTCAGCCAGGCCTCGCGGTCCGTCGTGACGTCGTAGGTCACCTGAACACTGCCTCCCCCGAACTGCACCTTGACGAAGCCGTCCTCGTCGGCCCCGTCGCCCGTGGCGTCGAGGCTGGGTTGTCCATCGGGTTCGGCATCGGGTGGATTGGCCCCGAGAAAGACCGTCGCTCCCGGAGGAGGCAAGCCCGGTCCCGGCGGCACCGGCAACGCATGGGCGGCCCCCTGTGGACGCAACGTCGGATAACAGGCGAATTTCCCGGCGGGGATCGGCGGTGGTGCTGCGGCACAGGCTGGGTCTCGCGCTCCGGTCGTTTTGGGTTGCGGCAGGTCGCCGTAGTCGACGCGCTTGTCGTCGGGCAAGCCGTTGCCGAAGAGCAGCCCCTCCACCCGGTCTCCCGGCTCCAGTTCGATGGTATAGCCCCCTTCCGGCGGCGCGGTCTGCACCCAGGGGGTGCCCTCCCCGAAGGTGTCCGCCGGATCTTGCTCGACGACGGTGTAGGTGTCTGGCAGGAGCCCTTCGAACCAGAAGAGCCCGCTCTCGTGCCAGGGATCGATCTCGTCATCCCCGTCGAGGTCCATGCTATGGGTGACCTGCGTGTCTACCAGGTTGCCGTCACTATCGTACAGTTCGATGACGAACCCATTCAGGCCCACCTCCAGGCTGTCGGGCGGCTGGGACCCATCGGCTTCGTTCGCATCCACCTCCCGCGCCCCGCTCCGATTCCAGTCGTAGAACTTCTGGCCGTGGATGGAGCCCGGGGGGATCTCGGGCGGCTCGTTGCCAAAGTTGAGCCCTTCGCGAAACTCGCCGCTCTGGAGCGTGACGGTGTGCGTGCCGCCCGCCGGGAACGTCTGCGTCCAGCCCTGCTGCAGCACCTCGCTCACGGTGTACGTGCCCGGTGGCAGATTCGTGAAGGCATAATTGCCCTGCGCATCCGTGGTCGTGGAGCTCCCATCGTCGAGTTCGATCGTCCAGCCAGCGAGGCCGGACTCCCCGGCGTCGCGCTGCCCGTCGCCGTCGTCGTCGCGCCACTTCTCGCCGGACAGCCCCACCGGCCGGTAATTGCCGAAGTCGAGTCCTTCGCGGAACTCACCGGCCTCCAGGGTCACGGTGTACGATCCTTCTTCCGGGAAGGATTGGGTCCAGCCTTGTTGAAGCACCTCGCTCACCGTGTACGTGCCGGGCTCCAGGTTCGTGAAGCCGTATGCGCCGTTGGCGTCGGTCGTCGTCGAGCTTCCATCGTCGAGCTGGATCGTCCACCCTTCGAGGCCCGGCTCCCCCGCGTCGCGCTGCCCGTTGGCGTTGAGATCTTCGAACTTGGTGCCGGAGAGGCCGACCTGCGGCTGGGTGTTGCCGAAATCGACCCCTTCCACGATTTGCCCACTTTCTACGGTGACGGTGTGCGTGCCCCCTGCTGGAAACGTCTGCGTCCAGCCGTTCTGCAGCACTTCACTCACCTCATAGGTGCCGGGCTCCAGATCGGCGATGAGATAGTTGCCATCGCTGTCGGTCGTCGCCGCTTCGGTCCCATTGAGTTGGATGGTCCACCCTTCCAGCCCGGGCTCCCCGCCATCGCGCTGGCCGTCGCCGTCCAGGTCATTCCATTTGGAGCCAGCGATGCCGCCCGGCTGGTAATTGCCAAAGCTGAGTTGTACGTCTTGATCGCTACCTAGCGTGAGCTCGATGGGCTGGCCGCCCCCTGGATCGCTCTGCGTCCATCCACTCTGGATCGTCTCGGTGACCGTATAGTCGCCCGGCGGAATTTCGTTGAAGGGCACCCCGCTGGAACTTCCCGTCGAGCCGGTGAGGTTGACCTCTGTGTCAATTACAGAAATCCCAGTGAGGTTGATTTCCCAGCCGCCCAGCAGGGATTCTCCCCCATTCTGCACTCCGTCAGCATTCAAATCTTCGTACTTTTCGACCACGACGGACCCGAGGAGTTGAACGTCGATGGTGCACTCCTCCTGCTCTTCGAAGACCACCTTGGTAATCGTGGCCATGCCTTCGGCTACGGCTACGTATTCGAGGTGATAGCCCACGGTCTGTCCCGGCGCCAGCGTACCGATTTCGAACGTGACGGTATTCCCGGGATCCGAAGCGTTGATCGTGCCTTGATCGACGGCCAGCGTCTCCTCAAGTTGGTCGAGTTGCGGCGCGGTAGCTGCATAGTCGACCGAAACGTCGTCGATAGGTTGTTCTCCCGTATTCCTCACCGTACCATCGATGATGAGAAACTGATTCTCCACCATGATGGCGGGACAATTGAGCTGTGACACTTTTCCAGCAGCCCCCCCTTCGGACGTCGCGGTCGGGGTCATGCGCGCCGGTGGCAACGCATCTCCCGTCTTCTGTTGCTGTGCATGCGAGGTCCTGGCATTCATGCACAGCAACGCCGTGAGCACTACGGGGACAATTAGCGGAAGAAGGCGGGCTCGATGACGGAAAGGAATCATCAGTACAGACCATGCCAGGTGTGAGAGGGCGTACGCTGGCTCCGGGAAGCCGTATCACACGTGTGCTATGGACATGGCCTGCTGCCTTTACGTGGTCTTAATGTGAAGATAAGATGAATCGCTTAATCATCGTCCATCGCCGTAGAGGGAGACGGCCCCCCAGTAGAACGGGTGGGCGGGCGCGCCGTCTTCTGCGCGACCTCGAAGGTACTGCCGCTGCGCGTGGGCCAGGGCTTCAGCCAGCGATGGGCTTCGCGGCGCCGTCGTGCGGACGGATCGGAGCGGCGCGGGCGGGTTTCGTCGGCGCTGGAGGTCAGCATATACGGCCCCCATCAGCGTCGCCGTCGTCGCGTCCTCGACGGGCCAACGCGTGGCCATGACGCTGCGGGCGCCCGCTGTCAGGAGTGCACGGGGGAAGCTGACGCGGTCCGCGCTCGTCGGGGTGGCCTCGTAGGTGCCTGCGGTCTGGCCCGTCTCGCAGGCACTCAGCACCACGAGGCTAGCATCGATGCGATGATGCATCAGTTCGTGCAGTTCCAGGCGGCGGTCGTGCAGGGCGACGTGGGCATACAGCGGAAACCGCGTATTCATCCGGGCATGCGCGGCGATGTGCACGACGTCGGCCTCTCGCAGGGCATCGAGCGTGACGCCTGCCGTGGCCGCTCTGCCGAGGTGCATCCGGGCGGTGCCCTCCCACTGGCTGGCAATCAGGCGCACCTCCCGCTCGGCATGCGGCAACCCGTCGCCTGCGGGCGCGATGCCCACCCACGTCGTCCGGTCTGGCATTGAGCGTTGTCGCTGATCGACCAGAAAAGAGGCGGACGGTACGAAGGAAAGCGCATGCTGCTCGACGAGCACGCGGCGCTGCCCGGTACGGGTCGGCGCGATCAGTGCGGCAAACGGCACCTCGTACAGGACGCGGTGAGGCGAAATAATGAGATGATCACCCTCCTGGAGGAGCTGGCCTTCCTGCAGCGGCGCGATGAGCCAGTCGTACAAGCGTCGCGCGGACGGCTGCCAGAGGGTGTCGGCCGGATGTTGGGCCCCGCGCATGACAGTCCGGCGCAGCATGCGGACCGTCGTCTCCATTGCTTCACGGCCAACTGGAACCGTCAGCCAGGCCAGGGTGTCGGGCCGGAGCACACAGAGCGTCAGGGAATCGGCATTCACCATGTACTCGACGAGCACCTCGCCTGCGCGAAGGGTCTCCTGGACTTTAGGTACGGACGTGACCTCCAGCATCTGTGCCGTCGGCGCGACCGATTGCAGCGTGTGTTGCTCGGCCAGCATCGCCTGCTGCATCTCGCCGAGCGCCGTCAAGATGGCCTTCGTATCGACGCGCCGCGACGCATCCCCGCCATGGGCTTCCAGCAATGCCACGAACCGACTCAAGGCGGCACGCTCCTGCCCCGTCGCCTCCGTGGGCGTGCCCCAGAATGGCAGCCGTCGCTCGCGTTCGAGCAACCGGAAGGCGTCCTCGGGCTGCGTTGGATGAAGCAGCTCGACCAGGGCGCCGTACGTGCTCGACCGTCGCCCATGGACGGCCCCCGCGGCCCGCTCGACGTGCTGCCCAGGATGCGACGACGAGAGCATGGCCAGATAGAGGGAATCGTAGTGCGCCGTGAGCGGCTCCAGCACCGTGACGGCATCGTCGCGGCGCCCCTGCCTGAGATGCAAGAGCGCACGCATCATGTCCCCATCACGGTCCGACGCATACGTCGGATCGTGCCGCCGCAGGGCAGCGGCCTCGGCAAGGAGTTTTTCAGCCGCGTCCAGGCGTCCCAGGCGGATCAACATGCCGACCCGGCGCGAGCGCGTACTGATCCGGTAGTTGATGTAGTCGAGCGAATCCGCCATCGCTGAGGCGCGCTCGAAGAGGTCGAGGGCAGCGGTCCAGTCCTCCTGTTGCTCGGCGCGGTGGGCTGCTGTGTAGACGGCCAGGAGGCGCTCCTCCCCGGAGGGTGCAAACGTGTCCTCGCTCCACGGGAGGCGGCGCGGCAGGTCCGCCTCCAGCGTGCGCATCACGTGCCAACGCAACTGCCGCCGGGCGATCTGTAGCCCCCAGGCATAACCGATGCGCTCGCTCAGGTCGGCGCTCTTTTTCAGATAGTCGTACTTGTAAACCGGCGTCCGCAACCCGGCGATTTCCGGTACGGTCGCGAGAAAGTAGTAGCTGTCCGCCAGCCCCACCTGATCACCCATCTGGCGTCGCAGGTCGAACGCCTCGATCTGATAGCGAGCGAGGGGTTCTGCGTCGCGTCGCTCCCAGTACAGGAGCCCGATGTTGCTGAGCGTCGTGGCCTCGCCGATGCGGTCGCCCACCTGTCGATAGCGCCGGAGGGCCGGTTCGTAGTACACCGTCTGCGCGGAGTCGATCGCGCCGCTGTACCAGGCCAGCACGCCGAGTTGACGAAGTGCGTCGGCCTCTGCCTTCACGTCGCGGGCGGAACGGGCCCAGCGGAGACTGGCTCGCTGATGGCGCTCAGCGGCGTCGTAGTCCGCCTCGTAGAATGCAGTCAGACCGAGCACGTGGTGCGCACGGGATCGGTCCAGCGTGTCGTTCGCATCCTTCGCCGAACGGAGCAACGCCTGGCTGTGGGCCCGGGCCGAATCCGGGTGACCGAGCAGAAAATGCGTGTGGGCCAGCAGCCACCGCGCCTCGTCCCGGTAGGGGGAGGGCGAGGCGGCGAGAGGGGCTAGAACGTCCCTCGCCTGCCGCAGATCGCCGTGGTCGTGCAAGATTCGTCCGCCCAGGAGACGCAGGCTGTCGGGGAGGTCCTGCTGCTCAAGGAGCGGGGTGATCTGCCCGGCGGCCTCGCCGAAGCGCCCGGCGGCATGCAGCGACCGGGCACGGTCCACGCGGTCGTCGAGGGACGACGTACACGCTGCCACGAGCACCAGCGCGATGGTAACCAACATCACGCTGGTCGACGTCCTACGGGGCACACGTGAAGGCATGCAGGGGGCTGCCACGAGCGGTTCCGTCAGCAAGCAAGGCCTCGACCCTCCAAACATACGTATCGCCCGCACTGCACGAAAGGGTCCTGGGGGGTGCGACGCGGGCGGCAGTCGTGTCCGCCTGCCACACGAGCGTGCCCTCCGGTGTGTAGATGGATACGCGGTAGGCCATCGCGTCCTCCTGGGTGGTCCACCGCAGCGACGGCAGGGATTGCACCTGCGCCCCGTCCGACGGTTCGAGCAGCCCCACTTCGTCCGCCGTTACCGGTGCGCGGAAGCGATCTGGCTCCGGCGACGACAGGAGGTACCATGCCCCGATGCCGAGGCCGACCACGATCACAGCCGCCACCGCATAGCGCCACACCGGCGGCACGGCGCCCCCCCTGGTGCGGGATGCCTCGTCCTCCTCGGCCAGCGCCACCGCCTCCTTCAAAGCCTCGTCCGGCACCGACACATCCGGCGCTCGGGACACCGCGTCCTGCAGGCGAACGACGTCGGCCACCGAGGCGCGGCACAGCTCGCACGTCTGCAGATGGGCCTCGAAGCGCTGCCGCTCCTGGGGGTCGACGGCGCCGTCGACGTAGCGGGCGATATCGAAATCATTCAGGTGCATGCGACAGTACCGAGGCGCTCAAGACGGTTCCGGGGCGAGGGGCAGCAGTATGGTATGGGCATCAGGATTGCCGTTTACGGACGACGGCGCGCTCGCGGAGCGCATCCAGGGCGTTCGATAGCACGTAGTAGACGCGCCGCGACGACATCTGAAGGACGCGCGCGATCTGCGGCCCACTGAGGTCTTCCCAGAAACGGAGCTGCACGACGAGGCGTTCTTCCCCGGGCAATTGATCCACGACCTCTTCCAGCCAGGCTCGTTGTTCCTCCTGAATCAGGGACGGCAACGCGCGGCCATTCTGCCGTCCGTGCCGCGCGGCATAGTCGACGTGCTGGATGCGATCGGCGGGCCGATTCCAGGTCTTCGACGACCGCAGCGCCAGCCCCTCGATGCGCCGGAGCGCCTGGGGGACGGACGCGCCCTTCGGCGGCGTCACCATGTGCTCGATCTCAGAGGCCGCGTACCCTTCCCAGTAGTACAGGGCGAACACCTTCCGGTCGAAGGCCGAGAGCTGCGCCAGCGCCTTCGGATAGCGGCGGCGCCCCTCCGTCCGGCGATGGTGCTCGACGCACAGGTTGCGCACCACGACCGTGAGCCAGGTCGACAGTTTGGGACGCGGCGTGCGCGACGGGTCGAACTGGCGGAGCCGCTGAAAGTCGTCCTCCGCGAGGTTACGGCAGACGTAGAGGTACCGCTCCATCACGGCGTCGTGGTCGTACTCCCACTGCCAGACGACCTTGAGGATCAGGTCCGAGTAGCGACGCAGAAACTCACGCCAGGGCGCCGTCGGCGAGGAGGAGTGAAGGAGGCGATCCAGAAGCGCCGCATCGTCCAGATTCGCAACGGCTTCGGTGCGACGCATGGCCTGCCACGATTAATCGATGCCCAGGTTGAACCGCTCGCGGAGTTCCTGTACGTATAGGCCGAGGGCGTTTCGCATCTCGAAGACCTGCTCGTACAGCGACCGATAGGTGTGGTCGTCCAGGAAGGCGGCTCCCTTCATCTCACGCAACAGGCTCAGCGCCGCGTTCGCCGCCGCCAGGGCGCGCTTCGCACAGGCGATGTTGCCACCGAGCGTCTCGATCTCGTAGCCCAGCCCGTGCCCCTTGGCGATGTTGGCCGGAATCCGCGTGATGCAGGCGCAAAACTGGACGAGCGTGCTGGTCTTTACGGCGTCGCTCAGATCATCAGCCCATCCCAGCACGGTCGAGGTCAGCGCCTCGGCTTGCTGATAGACCGGAAGGTGTTCGAAGGACTCCATCGGGTCGTCCAGCGCACCGACGGCCTCCATGTCCGGCAGCCCTTCAGACGCGGCCTCCGCATCGGCCAGCCAGAGATCCTCGGGCGGCTGCTCCGGGTCGTCCTCCAGCCAGAGAAACGGCAGGATGATGTCCTCGCGGCGCCAGCCTTTACGCTGTAGAAAGTCGCGCAGGGCCTCTTTCCACGCCGCCAGCGCCCGCACGTCGTCCGGGTCGGGCCGCGGGTGGCTGCGCATGAAGCCGTACATCAACTCCATGTAGCGATCCGTCCGCCGGTCGCTCTCCCGCAGAAAGGCCTCCCAGCGCTCCTCGTCCCAGATCTCAGGGTCTCGCATGACGCCATCCGGAATTACGAACGGGACTCCTCGACCGCCGGAAGCCGGGTGGCCACGCCCTTCATGAGAGCCGTCAGGCGAGGCTCAGCTTCGGCGGCGGCGGCCAGCACGTCTTCGATGTCGATGGGGTGCAGCGCATCCGGGAAACACTCGTCGGTGATGACGGAGATGGCCATGACCCGGAGCCCCATGTGGCGGGCGACGATCACCTCGGGCACCGTGCTCATCCCGACGGCATCTGCGCCGATGTTACGCAGGAAGCGGTACTCGGCGCGCGTCTCCAGGTTGGGCCCGACGACCGCGACGTAGACGCCCCGGCGCAGCTTCGTTCGCTGCTGCAGGGCTTCGTCTTCGACCAGGCGGCGCAGCTCGGGATCGTAGGGTGCGCTCATGTCGGGAAAGCGCGGCCCCCAGTCCTCCACGTTCGGCCCGACCAGTGGATTATCGCCCTGCAGGTTGATGTGATCGGTGATCAGCATCAGGTCCGCCCGGCGAAACAGCGGATTCATGCCGCCCGCCGCGTTGGAGATGAACAGCGTGTCGATGCCCAGCCCGGCCATGACCCGCACCGGAAAGGTCACCTCACGCGCATCGTAACCCTCGTACAGATGAAACCGCCCCTGCATGGCGACGACCGGCACGTCCTCCAGATGGCCCAGATGCAGCCGTCCGTCGTGCGTCTCGACGGTGGACAGCGGGAAATGCGGCAGATCGTCGTACGGCAGCGTCACCTCTACGTCGATCTCCTCGGCGAGTTGGCCGAGGCCGGTCCCCAGGATGACCCCGAGGCGGGGCTGCACCGACGTAGCATCACGGACGGCAGCGGTGGCCTCGTGCACCTGCTGCTGGTACTGTTCGATGTGAAACGGCTGGCTGTCGATCGACGCGGAAGCAGTCATGTCCATAGGAGTGGGGAATTCCGGCCGATGAGGGCGCTCGCACCGGAGTATCGCGTTGATGGTTATTCGAGGTCGTTCAGGATACGGCGGATCTTTTCGATTTCGTCCGAGGCTTTCTTCTGGTTGGCCGCCGAAGCCTCCTCGGACGACTCGTCGGTGTGGTTCGTGGCCGACGCCTTGGCAGACTTGGCAGAAGACAGCGACGGCTCGACCAGCCACCCGGCGCCAGAGGAGGCCGTCGCGGACGGTGCAGTCTGTTCCTCCGCGGCGGCAGCCTCTGATGCGGAAGCTGCTAGATCGTCCTCGTCGGCCTGCGCCGTCGTCGGAGGCGGTGCGTCTGCTTTCGCATCGTCCTCGTCGGCGGCGACCGGCTCGGCGGCAGCGTCCTCCGTCTCCGTGGTCGCGGCTTCGACCCGTAGCTCATCCTCCGAGAGCATGGGATCGTCTGCGACCTCGCCTGTCAGCTCCTCATCGATGGCGAGCGGATCGGCCTCCGCGGGCTCGGACGTCTCTTCGGCGGCGGACGCGGCGGACTCGTCCGACGCATCGGACGACATCAGCCGCTCGCGAAGTTCTTCGAAGGGGAAGTCTTCGTCGTCTTGTTCGGCCGCGAGTTCTTCGACGTCGCGCAGCAGCGATTCGACGTCGGCGTCCTCGTCGACCTCGTCGTCTCCGAGGAAGTCGAACGCCAGGGCTTCATCGTCCAGCGGCTCGTCGTCGGTCTCTTCGGACGCTGTAGCTTCCTCCACCGGCTGCTCTGAAGCGATCGGCTCGGGAGACGGGGCCGTTGCTTCGGCGGCCTCGGCGACCGGCTCGGAGGCGTCAGTCGGTGGCGCTTCCGGTTCTTCGGCGAGGGCCTCGGCGACGGCCTCTTCCTCCTCCTGCGCGGGCTCGGCCTCGGCGACGGCCTCCTCCACCTCGGGCTCAGTAGCGGCAGCGTCGGCGACGGTGTCGGTTTCCTCGATAATGGGCTCTTCCGCAATCGCTTCCTCAGCGACCGATTCCTCGTAGGACGGCTCCTCAGCGAGAGGTTCTTCGGCGAGGGGCTCGTCCTCGGAAGCCGTGGGCGCTTCTACATCTTCTTCGGCGACGTCCTCGGCATCGTCCTCATCCTTCACTTGATCGACCTCAGCTACGGGCTCCGCAGCTTCTTCAGGCTCGGCGGCCCGAACCTCGGCATCGGCTCCTTCGATCACGGGCTCTTCAGCAATCGCCTCCCCGACGACCGGCTCCTCTGCTAGGGGGTCCTCCGAAATCGCCTCCTCGGCGGGCGGCTCTTCGTCAGCGGCCTCCTCCGTCATGCGAGAGGCGTCCTCGATCTGCGCGAGGAGATCTTCCTCGAACTGCAATTCTTCGTCGAACTCATCCCCCTCGCCCTCCATCGCCCAGGGTTCCTCCGCCTCCTCATCCAGGATAGCGTCATCGACGTCCGAGAAGCCTTCGGGAAGCGTCTCCGACACCTCGGCGTCGAGGTCATCGCCTTCTTCACCGAAGTACCAGTCGTCGTCGCCTGGCTCGGTGGCTTCGGGCGGGTCCGGGGCTTCCTCCTGTTCGAACTCCGTATCGAGAGGTGGGATCGGCGCGTCGAGATCGAGATCGCCGACGGCCTCGGAGAGATCGACCTCGTCATCTTCCACCTCGAACTCCGCCGTTTCCATCGCTTCGGCGGCGTCACTGCCGTCGGTCGTGTCTTCCCCCTCGCCAGCGTCGTATGGGGCGAGCAGGTTGCTGCCCCCATCGAAATGCGAGAGGAGTTCGACCTCGGACATGAGAAAGGCGCGGAGCCGGGCGACGATCTCGTCCCGCCGGCCCTGCAGCATGTCGGCCTGCTGCTCCAGGCGCTCCTTGTCCTTGACGGCGCTGCGCTTGATGTCCTCCGCCTCGCTGTGGGCCTCTTTGAGGATGAGCTTCGCCTTTTGTTTGGCGTTGGCCAGAGCTTGTTTGCTGCTCTCGCGCGCCGTCTGGAGGGCTTCCTGCAACGCTTCTTCGACGCGCTGGTAATGGACCAGCTTGCCTTCGAGTTCGCGCACCTTGTCTTCGAGCTGGCGCTGGTTGTTCTGCACCTCCTCCCACTGGCGCGCCATCATATCGAGAAAGGCCTTGACCTCCTCGGGGTCATAGCCACGCAGCGTGCGCGCGAACTCCTGCTTTTTGATGTCGAGCGGCGAGAGCTTCATGAGTCTGTCAAGGCAAAGTCGTCGGAGTCATTCACGAGCAAGTACCGACCGGACGGTGGGGAATTAAAGTAGCAAACGCCTATCGACGGGATCAAGCTACGAAAAAAGGAGATGCCCGGACAGGTCGCTGCTGTTGCGGCCGCGAATCAGTACGAGCGCGGCCCGAAGAGGGCGGTGCCGAGGCGCAGGTGGGTCGCCCCTTCTTCCACGGCCACCTCGAAATCGCCGGACATGCCCATCGACAGGTAGCGCATCTCGACGCGCGGGTTGTCCGTGGCGTCGTACGTCTCGGCCAGCCTGCGCATCTGCCGGAACTGGGGTCGGACGTCCTCGGGGTCCTCGGTGGGCTCAGCCAGCGTCATGAGCCCCAAAATGTGGAGATGCGGGTACTGGGCGAGGCTATCGAGATAGTCGTGCGTCTCGTCCGGATGGATGCCGTATTTGCTGTCCTCTCCGGAGACGTTGACCTGGACGAGGCACGGCATCACCCGGTCGGCTTTGCGAGCTCGCTTGTTGAGTTCCTTCGCCAGGCGCGGGCTGTCGAGCGCGTGGAACAGGTCGGCGTGGGCGACCACGTCCTTCGCCTTGTTCCGCTGGAGGTGGCCGATCATGTGCCACCGCAGGGTGCCGCCGTTCAACTCGCCGGGCTCCTCCTCGGCCTTGGCCACCATCTCCTGCACCTTGTTCTCGCCGAAGTCGTGCAGGCCGAGGCTGCGGGCGTGCTCGATGGCGTCGAGCGGAAACGTCTTGGTCACCGAGACCAGCGTGATCTCATCGGGCGAACGCCCGGCGCGGTCACAGGCCTGCGCGATGCGGTCGCGGACATCGGCCAGCCGCTCGGCGATGGCGTCTGTCGCAATCTGGTCCGGGGCGATCTTGGAGTCAGCCATAACGTCGTACAGGTCATGTTCGCGGGTGCGCACGCTTGAACCAGAGGGGCGCGAGGGTGTTCACTGCTCGATGCTCTCGGCCTGAAACGCCACGACCGCCCCGGCCTCGGCGCGGTACTGCACCCGGATCGGGCGACAGCACACCTCGCAGTCCTCGATATACGTCTGCTGCGTCACCGACAGGTCTAGCAGCATGGAGATCTGCTGCCAACAGTAGGGACAGGTGAAGACGTGCTCGTGCATCTCATATCACCTCTGCAATTTCATGGTGCACGTCATCCCGGCCCGAGCTTGTCCCGACGTGCCGTAGGGCGCCGGGATCTCTCTGGTTGCCTTTTGCTCGTCGGAGAGATGCCGACACGAGCGTGAGCGACTGATGGAGCGCAGCGGAATAATCGAGTCCGGCATGACCCAGGTGGCATGCATCACAACGTCATAGAATCGATATCAGTTCTGGCGACCTTCTGATCGGTCTCGGTACACGCTTCTGGCGGGATCGACCCACCTCCAGCTACACCGATGCGGATTGACGTGAATGGTGGACGGTGTCGAGTACTGGACGTATTCCCCTCCTCGCTCCGCACGTCCAGACTTCCATACCCTCCTCCCGCCAAACCGCCTACACCTGAATCCT
>JAAAOL010000008.1 GCA_009908885.1 Bacteroidota bacterium
CTGTCGGGGAATCACGGCGCGGGACCTCGGAGATCCAGACACCTCCAATCTGGATGAGTATTACAGCACACTCGCCAGCTCAGACTCGTCGAGCAGGACGAGCTGGTTCTCGCGGAAGTAGGGCAGCACCGGGAGGCCGTCCACCTGGAGGCAGTAGTCCACGTCCGCCTCGTAGCCCTTCTCCCTGAGGCCCTGGGCGTGATTGCAGCGCAGGATCTCGCGTTCGAGGTGGTCCTTGTCCGTCTGGTACTGCGTGAAGGCGATGTGGGCCGTATCCGATCGGAGGCCCGGCTCTTTGCCGTCCCACAGGCGAGACAGCATCATGCCTGCGCAGAGCGTGTCCTCCAGCGAGACGCGGTTGCGCCGCCCGGCACAGACGATGGTGACGTCCAGCCCGGCCTGCTTCACGAAGTCAACCACGCGCCCGGCGTTCAGGAAGGAGCCGATGAGCAGGTGCCGGGCCGCCCGCGCCTTGGCGATGGCATTCGTGCCGTTGGTCGTGTTCAGGATGATGGTGCGGCCGCTGACCGCTTCGGGCGTGTACTCCAGCGGCGAGTTGCCGAGGTGGTAGCCCTCGATCTTCTCCGCGTCGCGCTCGCCGCCCAGCAGGTACGAGCTCTGGTCCAGGTTCGAGGCAATTTTGCCTGCCTCGGCCATGTCCGGCACGGCGACGACCGCCCGCGCCCCGTGGTGAAGCGCCGTGGCGATGGTCGATGCCGCCCGCAGGACGTCGATGACGACGACGGTGTGGTCCTTGACATCCTCTTCAGCGAGGTTGTAGCTCGTCAGAAATACTTCTACGGTCATCCGAATTCAGCAAGATCAGGAAAGTACTACGAGTGGGAGCAACCAGGGCACGGGCTGAGGCCCGCGAACGGGACTACTGCTTGTGGAAGGGCGGCTTGCGGACGGTGGCCGCCAGCATCCGCCCACGCACGCCGATGCGGAGGGGTTGCCCGGGCTCGGTATAGGCGGCATCGTTGGTGACATATCCCAGGCCGATGCCCTGCTGCAGCACGGGCGACTGCGACCCGCTCGTGACGGTGCCGATCTCGTCGCCGTCGGGCGAGAGGATCGGGTAGCCGGGGCGCGGAATGCCGCGCTCGTCCAGCACGAAGCCGACCAGTTTGCGTGAGAGGCCGTCCGCGCGCACCTGCTGCAACGCCGCCCGACCGATAAAGTCGCCTTTGTCGAGCTTGACGAGCCAGCCGAGGCCCGCTTCGAGGGGATTGTGGTCTTCGTCCAGGTCGTTGCCGTAGAGGCAATAGCCCGCTTCCAGACGCAGGGTGTCGCGTGCGCCGAGGCCTGCCGGGTGCAGGTCGTGCTCGGCCCCGGCCTCCATCACGGCGTGCCACACGTCCACGGCCTTGTCTGCCTCGCAGTAGATTTCCAGGCCGGGCTCGCCGGTGTAGCCGGTGCGCGAGAGGAGGGCGTCCTCACAGCCCAGGAACGCGCCGGGGTCGGGTTCTGCGAAATGGTAGAATTTCAGGTCATCCACCGCCACGTCCGTCAGCGGCGCGGCGATGGCGAGCGCCTGCGGGCCCTGGAGCGCCAGCAGCGCCATCTCGTCCGAGCGGTTGCGCAGTTCGGCCTTCATCGGATTATGGGAGACCATCCAGTCCCAGTCCTTCTCGATGTTGGCCGCGTTGATGACGAGCAGATACGTGTCTTCGCTGCGGCGATAGACGATGAGGTCGTCCACCACGCCGCCCTCGGGCGTGCACATCACCGTATACATCGCGCGCCCGTCGTACAGCGTGCTCGCGTCGTTCGTCACCAGGTGCTGTACGAAGTCGAACGCATGGGAGCCCGTTACTTCGACCTCGCCCATGTGGCTTACGTCGAACAGGCCCGCAGCCTCGCGGACGGCCATGTGCTCGTCGATGATGCTCGTGTACTGCACGGGCATGTCGAAGCCGCCGAACGGCATCATCCGGGCGCCCAGCTCCTGATGAACGGCATGAAGCGGCGTCGTCTTCAGGGACGATTCAGCCATGAGGGGACGTCAGGGTTGATGATACAGAACGCGGGTGAGCGGTCGATGCGAACGCGCCACGACGGGCGGGCGCTGCGCGGGGCAGAAGGGACGGGGCTCGTGCGGAACGAAACGTCGTCAAACACGAACCGCACTGAGTGAAGCCTCCTCCATGATACCGATGGGATCTGCTTGAATCAATCTATCGTCCCGGGATTGCGGAGGGACCCGCATTCGATGGATGAGGCTAAGTCGTTGATATAAATAATCTTAAGTACGGTCTCCATGATCATTAGCGTGCCGCATTTCATCCAAAGTTGAGGACGGCTGCCGCACCGCGACGCAGCGTGCAGTCGGTCCCTATCTGCTATACCCGTCAGAGGCGGTAGGCGATGAACTCGCCGTTCGTCAGGGCCTCGACGGCGGTGTTGGCTTCCTCGTCGTCGGTGAAGCTCATGCGGAATGCGCCGCCGGTGCCTTCGCGAATCTTGAGCAGTTCGATGTCTTTGATGTTGAGCCCGGCATCGTAGAGCGTCTGGATGATGGCGAGCAGTTCGCCCGGGCGGTCTTCGGCGAAGACGTAGATGTCGGCCAGGGGATGGAGGAAGCCTTTCGTGTCGCGCGGGATGGTGTTGCGGACGTGGCGCGCCTCGCTGAACTGTTGGCCGAGGGCTTCCACGTTTTCCTCGATCAGGCGGTTGCGGGCCTTGCGCAGGTGCGCCGCGAAGCTGCCGAGGGCGTCCAGGATCGGTCCCTGGTTGGCGATCAGCACGTCGCGCCACATGGAGAACGGGGAGGAGGCGATGCGGGTCATGTCGCGGAAGCCCCCGGCGGCGAGGCGGAGCACGGCGTCGTCGGCGTCGTTGAGCGCAGCCGCATGGTTCATCAGCAGCACGGCCAGCAGTTGCGGCAGGTGGCTGACGGCGGCGGCGATCTCGTCGTGCTGCGGGGCGTCGAGCAGCAGCACGTGAGCGCCCGTGCCTTCGATGAGGTCCACGAAGCCGGGATAGGCGCTCAGGGCGTCGTCGGCGTCAGGAGGGGGGCACAGCACGTACGTCGCATTCTCGAACAGCAGCGCGTCGGCATGGTCCACGCCGCTCCGCTCGGCCCCGGCCATCGGGTGGCCGCCGATGAACGGCGCCGAGGCGGGCAGCACCTCGCGGGCGTGCTCCACGACGGGCGTCTTCACGGAGCCGACGTCGGTGACGAGCGTGCCGGGCGCCAGGTGCGGGGCGATGAGGTCGACCAGCCGCAGCATGGGCGCCAGCGGCGTGGCCAGGACGACGAGGTCAGCACCCTCGACGGCGGCTTCGGGGGTGGCAGCCTTCTCATCCAGAGCGCCGCGCTCGGCGGCACGGTCCAGCACGTCCGGGGCGTCGTAGCCGACCAGCGTCAGGTCGTCGCGCACCTTCTTCCAGGCGAGCGCGAGCGACCCTCCGATGAGGCCGACTCCGAGGATGGCGATGCGTCGAATCATGGCGCGGCGGGGGCGGAAGATCAGGCAACAAAGCAGCGAGCGCCCGTAACATAGCCAGCGGGATCGTAGTTTCCCATTCATCGTCGCTTGACGCGCACCCTGCCGCCCTTTCGCCATGCTCTTTCCTCTTGCCGACGACGACCGGGGGCTCTCCGGTCCGGCCTTCATCACCATCGGCCTGATCCTGGCCAACCTCGCCGTCTTTTTCTTCTTCCAGCAGGCCGGGGCCAACGAGGCCTTCACGTATGGCTGGAGCGTCATTCCGCAGGAGATCACCGAAGGCATCGACCTCACGACCGGGCAGGCGCTGATGGTGCAAGGACGGCAGGTCACGATCCCACAGGCGCCCGGTCCGTCGCCCATCTACCTGACGGTGCTCGTCGCCATGTTCATGCACGGCGGGTACATGCACCTCTTCGGCAATCTGCTCTACCTGTGGATCTTCGGCGACAACGTGGAGCACCGGTTCGGGGCGCTAGCCTTCCTGGGGCTCTACCTCGCCAGCGGCATCGTCGCGACTTTCGCCCAGATCTTTCTGAATCCGGACGGCGTCGTGCCCAACCTCGGTGCCTCGGGGGCCATCTCGGGCGTGCTGGGGGCGTACCTGGTGCTCTTTCCGCGCAACCGCGTTCGGGCGCTCTTCTTCTACGTCGTCGTCTCTGTCCCGGCGGTCGTCGCCATCGGCCTGTGGATCGCCTTCCAGTTCGTGAACGGCTTCGGCTCCATCATGGTGTCCGAGGAGACGGCGGGCGGCGTGGCCTACGGCGCGCACATCGGCGGCTTCTTCGCGGGCGTCCTCCTGGCGTTGATCCTGCGCACGGTCATCAAGAAAGAGCGGGACGGGGCCTACACGAGCGACACGTATCAGGACGACATGCGGCGGTACTGGTGAGCAGTGGCGTGCCTCGTCAGGACGTGTCGGTCTCCTTTCGAGAGAAGGTGTCGCGTGCCGTCTGCACCGCGTCGCTCGGCCCGACGAACACGACATGGTCCCCGGCAAAGATCTCGGTTTTGCCACGCGGAACGACGAAGTCGTCGCCTCGGATCACAGCTGCTACCACGCACTGCTCGGGGATGTCGATGTCTTTGATCTGCTGACCGATCACGGTGGCCCCCTCGGGCACTTCCATGTCGATCAGGCTGGCAACCCCCGTTTCAATCTCGAACAGCTCGGCCACGCCGGGGCGGTCGAGGTAGTTTTCCACCATGGCCGCGGTGGCGTAGGGCGCACTGATGCACACGATGCCGCTGTCCTCCATTAAAGAGACGTAATCCGGGTCGCGCGCAATGGCGATGACGCGCTCGATACCGAGCCGCTTGGCCTGCAGCGCGACGATGGCGTTGCGCTCGTCGTTGCTGGTCGCCGCGATGGCTACATCCATCTTGTGCGGTTCCACCTGATCCAGGATCTCCTGTTTCGTCCCGTCGCCCTGAAAAATCGGCACACTGTAGCGGCGCTCCAGCTTCTCGCAGCGCGCCTCGTCCTGTTCGACGAACGTAATCTGGTACTCGGACGATCGAAATACCATTCTGAACTCATCTTGCTTGAGCAACCGGTCGGCGATGTTGCTGCCCAGGTTGCCGCCGCCCACGATCAGTACATTCATATGGGGCCTCCAGTAGGCTCTAATTCGAAGTTTGAGTCGATGAAATACGGCCGGGAGTGCGCTGAGGTCTGTGCGGTTGCCCGGCTGGATGAGGTAGAGCACGGCGCCGACGACCGTGAGCCCGCCCCCGAGCAGCAGGCTCTGCGGGTCCAACAGGGGCACGAAGAACCAGCACGCAATAATGCCCAGGATCGGCACGCCGGGATAAAGTGCGATTTTGAACGGGCGCCGCAGGGCGGGCATCTTCTGGTGGAGCGCGATGACGGCGTAGTTGACGATGCCGATGGCGATGAGGTAGCCGAAGCTGCTGGCCGCGGCGAGCAGCCGGACGATGCCGGAGGCGCCGAGGATCGTGACGAGCCCGGCACACACGAGGAGCGCGATGTGCGGCGTGTTGTGCTTCGGGTGCAGCCTCGACAGAATCTTGGGCACGTAGCCGTCGCGGCCGAGGGCGAAGAGCACGCGCGCGCTGGCTCCCAGCGTGACGCTGAAGGCCGAGAGGCTGGCCATGATCGTGGCCAGGACGCCAGCCCAGCGCCCCCACGGGCCAAAGAGGACGTCGGCCACGTAGATGAAGGGCGTGCTCGTCTGCGCCAGATCGGTGTAATTCACCACCCCCATCATCACGTAGAGGAGCAGTACGTAGATGGCCACGCCGGTGCCGAGCGTGATGAGAATGGCGCGCGGGATGTTCTTGGCCGGGTCGATGATCTCCTCGGCCGCCACCGTGATGAGGTCGAAGCCCACGTACGAGATGTAGATGAAGCCCATCGTCGGCAGGAGGGGGCCCAGGCCCATCGGCGCGAAGGGCTCCAGGTTGGCCGGCTCCACATGGAAGGCCCCGAGTAGGCCGACGCCGATGAGCACGACCAGCTCCACGATGTTCATCACCGTGATCACCTTGAGCGCCTCGGCCTGCCCGCGGTAGTTGGAGGCGGTGAAGAGCGCCGTGGTCGCCAGGACGACGAGCACGACGCTGAGCTCGGGGAAGAAGTAGTTCTTGATCGTCAGCGCGAAGATGACGGCGTAGAGCGAGCAGGCCAGCGTGTTGCCGATCCAGAAGAACCAGCCCGTCAGGAACGCCACCGGATCGGGCAGCGTGCGGCTCACGAACGAGTAGCCGCCGCCCGCGATCGGGATGGCCGCCCCCAGCTCGCTGTAGCTGAGCGCCGTAAACAGCGTGAGCCCGCCCATGAACAGGTACGCCAGGATGCCGAGCGGCCCCGCCGATGCGGCCACCTCGCTGGGCAGGGCAAAGACGCCGGGCCCCATCATGGCGCCGATGCCGATCATCACGGCCATGAAGAGGCCCACGTTGCGCTCGAATCCTGCCTGCTGGGCCATGGAAGAAGGCGAGTAGCGGTCAACGTAGGGTGGGAAGGCCGGAGGTCAGGACCTGAGGGCGGGACGGACGCACCGATGGCCCCGGACGTGCCCCCAGAATAGGCGTCGCGTCCGTTGCGGTCAACAGTAGGCGTCGACGAAGGCGTCCACCTGCTCGTCGGCGCCGATCATCACCAACTCGGCCCCGGGCACCAGTCGCTGATCCGGGGGGAGCCGGGTGATCACCTGCCCGTCCGTCTTGACGGCGATGACGTTGAGACCCGTCTTCGCGCCGATGCCGCTTTCGGCCAGCGTCCTGCCCTGCAGTGAAGACGGCACGGTCCGGATGTACAGGTCCACGCCCTCGCCCAGCACGATCAGCTCTTTGTTCTTGAGGATCGACATGATGGCGTCGATGCCCAGGGTGGAGTAGCTGAGGACGAAGTCGGCCCCCGCGCGGTAGATGGCGTCCAGGTTGCGCTCATGGGTGATGCGGCTGACGATGCGGAGCTCCGGGTTGAGGCGGCGGCAGTACGAAGCCAGGTACACGTTGATCGCATCGTCGTTGGTCGTCAGCAGCACCGACGGGGCCTTGTCGATGCCCGCCTCGTGGAGCAGGCTGTAGTCCGAGGCGTCGCCGTGGAAGACCGCCGTGCAGGCGCCGCGCAGCTGTCGGCACCGCCGCCGGTCGCGCTCGACGAGGTGGACCGGCACGTCCTTCTCGGCCAGGGCCCGGGCCGCCGCCGAGCCTACCATGCCGCCGCCGATGAGCAGCACCGGGTTCGGGTTCATGTCGTAGATGGCCAGCAGCATGTCGAGCTCGTCGAGTTGTGCCTCGCTGCCCATGACGACGGGCACGCACTGGTCGGTGAGCAGCGTCTCAGGACGGGCCGCCTGGAGCCGCCCCTGTTTCCACACGCCGATGATGTTGACGCCGGTCTTCTCGCGAAGGCGCGTCTCGCGGATGGTGTGCCCGGCCAGCGGCGTGTTGTGGACGGGCAACTCGGCCATCTTCAGGTCTTCGTATTCCCCGATCGGGTGCAGGCCAGCCCGCTGCGCGTTGATGCGGTTGGCCAGCTGCTCGCCCAGCCAACGCTTGAGCGGAAGCACGTGGGTAGCGCCGCTGAGCTCCAGAATGTCGATGGCGTCTTCGTTGTCTACGGTCGCGGCGATCGGCACCTCCGGGGCGATCTCGCGCACCGTCAGCGCGATGTTGGTATTGACGATGTCGTCGCGGTTGGCCACGACCAGGCGCGCCCGGTCGGCCCGCAGGTTCCGGTACGTCTCTTTACTGTCGATGTCACCGACGACGGCCGAGAGGCCTTCGCTGAGCCGGGTGGAGGCCACGGACGGATCCGGCTCGATGAGGGCGTACGGGATGTTTTCGCGTTCCAGCCGACTGATGAGCCCGGGGGCGATCGCATCGCGGGCCGTCAGCAGCACGTGGCCTTCGGTATTCGGGGACAGCTCGCGCGGCGCCCGGGAGTGGATCTGCGCCTCCAGCCAGGGCGCATAGAAAAAGCGGATGAAGGCGAAGGGGAGCACGATGAGCAGCATCACGATGCCCGTGATCAGGACGACCACGCTGAAGAGGCGACCCAGATCGGATTGGAACGTGATGTCGCCAAACCCCAGCGTGCTCATCACCGTGAGCGTCCAGTACAGCCCGGTAATCCAGGAATGCTCCTCGCCTTCCTCGTACAGCATGATGAAGTGAAACACCACCGTGAAGAGCACGATCACGGCCACGAGCATGGCGACGTACTTCAGCAGGATCGGCAGGTTCTGCCTGATCTCCTTGTTTTGCAGAAAGTAGGAAAGCTGCGTGCTGAGGGTCTTCATCGATCGATCGTGACCATCCAGAGTACCGCGGGGTAAAGAAAGAAAATAAGCGCGACCCATAAAAAACGCCCCGCCACTCAGGGAGCAGCGGGGCGTGGAAGGGAGACGAAGGGGATGCGGGCTATTCCTTCGCCTCCTCTTCAGTTCGTTCTTCCGAGGGCGTCTCGGGCGTGCCGTTGGCCTCTTCGGTGTTGGCCTGAGCTTCCGCCTCGGCCTTCGCTTTCGCATCGGCGGCCCGGCGTTGCTTGGCCGTATTCTTGGCGGCGCCCTTCTCCATGTCGATGACGAGCTCGCCTTCCTTGCGTTCCTCGTCGTAGCGGACGACGATCTTGTCCCCCTCCGACAGGTCGGAATTCAGGATCGCCTCCGCCATCGGGTCTTCGACGTACTTCTGGATGGCGCGGCGCAGCGGGCGAGCGCCAAACTTAGGATCGTACCCCTTCTCGACGAGGAAGCTCTTGGCTGACTTCGCCAGATCCACCTCGATGCCGATGTCGCCCGCGCGGCCCAGCAGCTCGGACGCCATGATGTCGATGATCTGGAAGATGTGCTTCTTCTCCAGGGCGTGGAAGACGATCACGTCGTCGATCCGGTTCAGGAACTCGGGGTTGAAGACGCGCTTCAGGGCGTCCTCTACCGTCGACTTCATGGCCTGGTAGTTGAAGACCTCCTCGGTCTGGCTGAAGCCCATGCCCTTTCCGAGGTCCTTGATGTCGCGCGCCCCGATGTTCGAGGTCATGATGATGATGGTGTTGCGGAAGTCGACGCGGCGGCCGAGGCCGTCGGTCAGGATGCCATCATCGAGGACCTGCAGCAGGATGTTGAAGACGTCCGGGTGGGCCTTCTCGATCTCGTCCAGCAGGACGACCGAGTAGGGCTTGCGGCGCACCTTCTCGGTGAGCTGCCCGCCCTCTTCGTAGCCCACGTAACCGGGAGGCGCACCGACGAGGCGGCTCACGGAGAACTTCTCCATGTACTCGCTCATGTCGACGCGGATAAGGGCGTCCTGGTTGTCGAACAGGTACTCGGTGAGCACCTTGGCCAGCTCGGTCTTGCCCACGCCCGTGGGGCCGAGGAAGATGAACGAGCCGATGGGACGCTTCGGGTCTTTGAGCCCGGCGCGCGTGCGGCGGATGGCTTTCGAGAGCTTCTCGATGGCCTCGTCCTGGCCGATGACGCGACTCTTGAGCGCTTCCTCCATCTGGAGGAGCTTGCGCTGCTCCGGCTCGCTGATCTTGTCGACCGGCACGCCGGTCATCATGGCGACGACCTCGGAGATGTCCTTCGCCGAGACGTCGTGCACCTCGTGCTCGGACTTCTCCTGCCACTCTTTCTTGGCCTGCTCCAGCTCTTCCTGTAACTTCTTCTCGCGGTCGCGCAGGCGGGCCGCCTCTTCGAAGCGCTGGCTCTTGACGACCTTGTTCTTTTCTTCGCGCGTCTCCTCGATCTGCTCTTCCAGGTCGAGGATGTTTTGCGGCACCTTGATGTTGTTCAGGTGCACCCGCGCGCCCGCCTCATCGATCACGTCGATGGCCTTGTCGGGCAGGAAGCGGTCGGTGATGTAGCGCTCGGACAGGCCCACGGCCAGCTGGATGGCCTCCTGCGAGTAGCGCACGTTGTGGTGCTCCTCGTAGTGCACCTTGATCTTGGCCAGGATCTCGATGGTTTCCTCCGGCGTGGAGGGGTCCACCATGATCTTCTGAAACCGGCGATCCAGGGCGCCATCCTTCTCGATGTGCTGGCGGTACTCGTCCAGCGTCGTCGCGCCGATGCACTGGATCTCGCCGCGTGCCAGGGCCGGCTTGAACATGTTCGAGGCGTCGAGCGAGCCGGAGGCGCCGCCGGCGCCCACGATGGTGTGCAGCTCGTCGATGAAGAGGATGACGTCCGGGCTCTTTTCGAGCTCGTTCATCACCGCCTTCATGCGCTCCTCGAACTGGCCCCGGTACTTGGTGCCCGCCACGAGGGCGGCCAGGTCCAGCGTGACGATGCGCTTGTCGTAGAGCACGCGGCTCACCTTGCGCTCCACGATCCGCATGGCCAGGCCCTCGGCGATGGCCGTCTTGCCGACGCCCGGCTCGCCGATGAGGACCGGATTGTTCTTTTTGCGGCGGGAGAGCACTTGAGCCACACGCTCGATTTCGCGCTCACGCCCGATGACGGGATCTAGTTCGTTTTCTTCGGCCAGTTTGGTCATGTCCCGGCCGAAGTTGTCGAGGACTGGGGTTTTGCTCTTTTCCATTTTGCTTCGCTCCCTTCCGTATCCTGAGGAAGAACGGCCACTTCCGCTACTACTGCCGCTACTTGAGGACGACGAGGCCTTGCCGCTGATGATGGCATCGAGCTCGGCGCGGACGGCATCGTAGGTAATCGAGAACCCTTGCTGAAGGATCTGGGCGGCGATGTTTTCGTCGTCGCGCAGCAGGCTCAACAGCAGGTGTTCGGTCCCGATGACGTCGCTCTTGTAGAGCTTCGCCTCCAGGTAGGTAATCTTGAGGACCTTCTCGGCCTGTTTGGTCAGGGGAATGTTGCCCACCGTAAGCGTTCCGCCCGTGCTGCGCACCGTGTCTTCGATAGCTTTTTTCAGCTTGAAGAGGTCGCAGCCCAGGTTGCGGAGGATCTTTACGGCGATGCCTTCCCCTTCCCGGATGATACCGAGAAGCAGATGCTCAGTGCCGATGTAGTCATGCCCCAGCCGGATGGCTTCCTCCCGGCTGTAGGAGATCACATCGCGCACTCTATTCGAGAAGTTGCCTTCCATATTGTGATTGTCGTGTGCATGCAGCAGGTGACGCGGTCGACGACGCCCCGTGCAAAGTCAGTGGTCAATGGTGCTGCAACGACCGCTCCAAAAACGAAAGAAGCCCGCTCGCAAGCAAGGAGGACGATGGGACGTCCGCGGGTCGAACGGGCCAGTGCGGGGCAGCACGACCATGCTCTGCGTAGTACACGAGGGCTTTCAGCACAGTTCCAACAGAAAGCGCGCGGGTTCGAACCGAACCGCGCGCTCGGAAAGCCCTCTGCAGGGCGGGGCAGGCCAGCGGGCGTAGTTACGCCGCAAAGCTCGACCCGCAGCCGCACGTCTTCGTCGCGTTCGGGTTGTTGAAGGTGAAGCCCCGTGCGTTCAGGCCGTCGTGGTAGTCGATGGTCGTCCCCATCAGGTAGAGCCCATGGCGCTTGTCAACGTAGAGGGGAATGCCGTCGATGTCGAAGGCCATGTCCTGGTCCCGCTGTTTGTCGAACCCGAGGATGTAACTCATCCCAGAGCATCCGCCGCCGCGCACGCCGACGCGGAGGCCGTACCCGTCGGGCACGTTCTTCGTCGTCATGATTTTGCGCACTTCGTCTGCGGCGCGCGAACTCAGCGCGATGGGCGTCTGCGGAAGCGTCTCGGTGGTGGCCATAAGGGTACTCGGTCGAACGACTCTGTGTCCAGATTCGTGCACGCCAGATGGTGGGGCGACCCGTTCATCAAGCTTCAGTCTACCCAACGGTACACCCTGGAGACGGTTCCCCTTGCGAGGGGCCTGTTCGTGCCCGCTTGGCCCGTTGAAATGAGACGATTTAGTCCAGCGGGCGGGCCAGCACGACTGGTTCTTTGAACGCGTCGGTCGTGCCCCCATTGGTGTCGATGGCTTCCAGCAGCACGACGTAGATGCCCATGCGCAGGTCGTTGCCGTCGTCGTCCAGGCCGTCCCAGACCAGTTCGCCCGTGCGCCCGGCCAGGCGCGCCTGCTCCAGCGTCCGCACGTGCCGCCCTCGCGCATCGTACAGGCGAGCCCGGACGAGCGTGACGGTGCTGCTGAGGGTGAACTGAATGCGCGTCTGGTCCTCGAACCCGTCGCCATCCGGGGAGAAGGGGGAGGGGGCGATCGTGACGCCGGTGTCGGCCTGGTCGGGCGATGGGGGGAGCGCCACGGTGTTCGTCCGTCCGGGAGTGCCGCCCGCGTCGGCGACGCTGCTGTTCCATGTCGCCGCATCGTCGGTCGGCGCCGTCGGGGAGACGCGTTCGAGCGCCACGCCGGCCGCGTCGCGCAGGTTGGGATTGTGCCAGTCCGGATCGTAGAACGCCTCGTCCAGCACGGCGTCATCGGCGCGATGCAGGCGGATCAGGTCGCCGCCGTTGACGAGGCCGAGCGTGGTGCGGTCTTGCGGTAGCAGCGCGTCGGCGTCGAAGGCGAGGGCGGGGAAGGCGGCCTGCAACGTCGTCTGGTCCTCCGTCGCATCGCCGTTGGCGAACGCGACGGCGAAGCTGTCGGGGGCGACGCGGCGGAAGGCCATACCGAGGCGCAACGTATCGGCCTCGCCGGTTTCGTCGGGCACGTCCGTCCAGTAGAGGCCGCGCAGGCTGAGGGGTTGCGCGGAGGCGTTGACGAATTCCACGTACTCGGGCTGATCCGGCAGTCCGTCGTTCGGGTCGGCCAGCGGGTCGTACATGATCTCGTTCAGCAGTAGCGCGCCGGGCGTGGGCCGGTAGGCGAGTGGCACGGCCGCCTCGTCCAGTGCGTTGCCTTTCAGGTCGCGCACGTCCTGCACCGTCAACGTCACGCCCGAGAGCGTCCCGTCGAAGCGCAGCAGTACGCTGGTGTTCTCGCCCTGCAGGAAGGCCAGTCGCGGCGTCCGCCCGTCGGCCAGTTGGAAGTCATCAGACGTAACCGATGTCGGGTCCAGCGGCTCGTCGAAAAAGACCTCCACCTCGTCCTCATCCGTCTGCTCGGCGAAGATCGGGCGGGGCGGGGCGAGGTCCGGGGCGAACTGGCTGTTCTGCGCGCCAGGCGTGCCCCCCGCATCGGCCGTAGATGATGCCCAGTTGAAGCGGTTGTTGGAGGCGCCCGCCGGGTCGATCCGCTCCAGCGCGACGCCGTCGCCGCCCCAGCTCGGCGCGTAATTCACCGAGTCGATGGCGCTGCCGTCCACGCTGAGCACCACGGCATCACCGCCGTTGTTGAGGGTGGGCCACGAGGGCGGCTCGATGACGGCGACGTCCGGAAATGCCTGGCGGAAGGCCTCGGCGTCCTGCACGAGGACGGCATAGGCGCCCGGGTCCAGCGGCGTCGGCGCGTCGGTCAGGGAAACGGGGTCGCCGCGGTTGTCCGCCAGGGCGAAGCGGCGCAGGTCGAACGTCTCGTCGCTGCGGTTCAGCAGTTCGACGAACTCCAGATCGGCCTCGGGCGGGTCGTACAGGATTTCGTTGACGACCACGTCCTGCGGGTCGGGCGTGCCCGGGCGGACGAACGAAAACGACGCGGTGGCTTCGTCCAGCGTGTTGCCCTTGAAGTCCTGCACGCCCTGCACCGTCAGCGTGTAGTCGCCCGTCGGCAGGGCGGTGCTGAGCCGCAGGGTGACGACGGTATCGGTGACGGCGGCTTCGGTGATGGCGGCGGCGTCCGGCGTGAGCGTGAAGGCGGACGGCGCGACCGACCCCGGGTCCAGCGGCTCGGAGAAGGTGACGGACAGCACGTCTCCATTGGTCGAGGGCACGACAGTCCGGAGTTGCGGCGGCTCCGTGTCGATGGCGAAGATGCTGTTCGCTGCGCCGGGCGTGCCGCCGCGCGGGTCGGTGGTCGAGCCCCAGTTCGTGCGTACGTTGGCCGGGCCGCCCGGGTCGATGCGTTCCAGCGACACCCCATCGCCGCCCCAGCTCGTCCGGTAGGCGACGGAGTCGAGGACGGTCGCCTCGGCGGCGAGGACGACGGCATCGCCCCCGTTGTTGAGTGCGGGCCACGACGGCGGCTCGACGAAATCCACGTCCGGGAAGGCCTGCTGAAACGCCGCGGCGTCGCGCACGAGCACTGCGTAGCCCTGCGGCGGCACCGCGCGGTCTTCA
>JAAAOL010000016.1 GCA_009908885.1 Bacteroidota bacterium
GCCGCCAACGACACGGCGGACGGCCGCCAGCAGAACCGCCGCGTGGAGCTGGTGCGGCTGTAAGGCCGCCGGGCTCCCCGGCACGTCCAGCGGCCTCTTTAGGGCTACCCTCGTTACTCTCTGGATGTAGTAGACAAACGCCGCCGTGCCTGTCATCGGGTGCGGCGGCGTTTTTCAGCGATGTGATTTTTTCCGCCCTGGCGCTAAACGGGCCAGGCCGTCGTGCGTTTAAGACAGGCAGTTGAACGATCTTCGCCTGGTCCAGCCCTTCCACGAACACCCCTCCTCGAAGCCATGAGCAAAAAATCCCCCGATGACTCCTCGGTGCCGCCGATGGGGCGGCGGTCGATGGAGAAGATGATGCGCGACCTGACGAAGCTCCTCGAACAGCAAGAGTTCGAGACGATCGACGAGGCCAACGCCTTCCTCCAGCAATTCACGGGCCAGCCGATCCCGGAGATGCCGGGCAGCGACGACCCGCTGGCGCAGGCTCAGGAGTTGATCTACGATGCGTACGAGGCCCCCTCGCGCAAGAAGGCCATCGCGCTGGCCCGTCAGGCCCTGGAGGTCTCGCCCGACTGTGCCGATGCCTACGTGCTGCTGGCTGAGGCCGAGGCCGAGACGCTGGAGGCGGCGCGGGACTATTTCGAACAGGGCGTCGCGGCGGGCGAGCGCGCGCTGGACGCAGACCTGTTCGACGAGGCCGCCGGGCATTTCTGGGGCATCCTCGAAACACGCCCCTACATGCGGGCCCGTCGTGGGATGGCCGAGGTGCTCTGGGCCATGGGCGAAGACGATGCGGCCATCGCGCACTACCAGGAGCTCCTCCGCCTGAACCCCGGCGACAACCAGGGCAACCGCTACGCGCTCGCGCACTGCCTCCTCGCCACCGAACGCGACGAGGCGCTCGACGCCCTGCTCGACCGCTACGAGGACGACGCCGCGGCCACCTGGCACTACACGCGGGCGCTGCTTCGCTTTCGTCAGGAGGGCAGCGGTCCGACCGCCGACGCCGCGCTCGCGGCGGCCATCGAGCAGAACCCCCACGTCCCGGCCTTCCTGCTGGGCAAGAAGAAGATGCCCAAACAGCCCCCCGCCTACGTGGGCTTCGGCGACGAGAACGAAGCTGTCGACTACGTCCTCGCCAACATCGACGTCTGGCGCAATACGTACGGCGCCCTGCGATGGCTGCGCGCGCAATACCCCGGCCTCCGCAAGCCGTAGACTCCCACTTCGTGCCGCCCGGCTGCGCGAATTACGGCCGCTACGACCGTGCCAGAGAGGCCCAGCAGAATGCGCATCGCTCGTGTCATGACGGCTCAGGCAGGGGTTGCTTCCAGCAGGTAGAGGTAGGACGGCGTCGGGATCGTGCGCGTCAGGGCGAATCCCGCTTCTTCGAAGAGCTCCCGGAACTCGGCCTCCGTGCGCTCCCGTCCGCCCGGCGTCATCACCAGCATCTCGACATCCACCAGCTTGCCGATGTACGGGTCGTTCCCCGGCGGAATGACCGAGTTGGCGACCAGCAGCGTGCCGTCGCCGGGCATCGCGTCCCGGCAGGTGCGCAGGATGGCCCGCGCCCGGTCGTCGTCCCAGTCGTGAATGATGAGCTTGAGGAGGTAGACGTCGCCGCCTTCGGGGATGCGCTCGAAGAAATCCCCTTCGACGACCTGGCAGCGATCCGCCACACCGGCCTCGCGCATCGTCGCGCGAGCGCCCGCCGCCACCTCAGGGATGTCGAGCAGCACGCCCTGCGCAGACGGGTGCGCCTTCAGGATCTCGGCCAGCAGAAAGCCGTGGCCGCCGCCCACGTCCACCACGGTGTCGAAGTCGGAGAAGTCGTAGGCCTGCAGGATGGCGTCCACGTCCAGCCGGGAGAGCGCGGTCATCGCGTCGTTGAAAGCGGCGAACCGCTCGGGATGCGCCTGCAGATGCTCGAACATTCCCTCGCCGAACGCATGCTCGAAGGCTGTCTCGCCCGTCCGCACACTGTGCAGCAGGTCGGACCAGGCACGGGTGTGCCAGTCGCTGCCGAAGAGGACGGCGAAGTCGCGCACGGAATCCGGCGCATCGCGGCGGAGCGGCCGGGCCAGCGGCGTCAGGCGGAAGTGGCGGGGCTGCGTCTCGGCGAAGACGCCCAGGCTGGCCAGGGCACGCAGGACGCGGTAGAGCGACGGCGCGTGAGTGTCCGTCGCGGCGGCCAGGTCGTCGACCGAGCGCGGGCCGCCGTCCAGCAGGTCGGCGAGGTCGAGGCGCGCGGCCACGGCGAGCAGCTGGGTCGTCATCTTGCCCGAAATCATCCGCAGCAGCTGGGCCGCAGGCGGGGGTTCGTGGGCAGGCTGTGGGGACGGAGACGGTTCAGGAGCGGTGTCCAGGTCGTGTGTCGGTTGCATGGGTGTGTCGTCGCTCGATGTGGTTGATGTGATTGATGCGGTATGATGCTGGGCTGACGTGCGTCGCTATGGATTCGCCGCCGCCGCTTCCTGGTCGGCAGGCGCGGCGTCGGCAGACTCGACGATGCGCTTGACGTTCTGCACCGTCCGGTCCATCGTCGCCTGGGCGCGCCGCTGCATGAACAGCGGCCAGAGGACGGCCAGGACGGGGCGGAGGTACCACCGGGGCCGGAGGTCCAGCGTCTTGATCAGCCGCGTGCCGCCTGCGATCGGGACGAGCTCGATGGCGAGGTGGAGCGTCATCGCCCCGTCGTCGCCGATGTGCACCTGACGCCGCCGGGGCTCGAAGGCCGTGACGCGCCACGTGCTCTCGGCCTTGAAGGGCGGGACGCCGCCGTGCTCCCGGTAGACCGAGCCGACGCCGAAAGGGCCGTCGGGCACGTCGAGCATCCGGTCGGTCGGGTCCGCGAACTCGGGATAGCGAGAGGGCTCGCACAGGAGCGCCCAGATCGGATCGGCGGGCGCGGCGATGTCGGTCGAAGCGATGACGTTCGGCATGGATTGCTTGGGGTTCGTGACTGCGGTTCTGCTGATTCAGCGTGTTGATGTCCGGATCCTGGTGTCGCCTGTCGTGGTGCGTGGCCCGTGGTGCGTGACAGGTACGGGCCATCGCTCCAGCGGCGCATGTTCACGCATCACGCAATACGCATCACAGTCTCAGCACTGCGGACATCGCCGGGCGAAAACGGGATCAGGACGTTTTCTGCGCGGCGACCAGCGAGAAGCCGGGCTGCCGCAGGCTCGTCTGCGCGACGTCGTCGAAGCCGACGGTTGACAGCCAGCGCTGCACGTCGGCGAAGGGGTAGCTGCGGCCGCCGCTGAAGAGGAACAGGTTGAACCCGGCCAGCGCCGCGACCCCGCGGGCGAACTTCGACCCCGAGACGCCGCCGATCTGGTCGACGAGGGCCACCTTTCCGCGCTCCGTCGTGGCCCGGGCCAGCTTGCCGAACAGCTCCCGGTTGCCGTCCGGACCGAGGCCGTGGATGATGTTGCCGAG
This sequence comes from Bacteroidota bacterium, assembly GCA_009908885.1. Lineage (GTDB taxonomy): Bacteria > Bacteroidota > Rhodothermia > Rhodothermales > JAAAOL01 > JAAAOL01. Next base: position 3,448 of record JAAAOL010000016.1, read on the forward strand.
GAAGGCGAAGTCGTACCCCTCGGGCAGGTCCTCTTCTTCGAAGTCGCGCTCCACCAGGTCGATGCGATCCGCCACGTCGGGGTGTTCCTTGAGCGTCTTACGGGCGGACTCCAGCCCGATGGGCCAGTCCAGCACCGTGCCACGCAGGTCCGGGTACTTGCGGCACCACGCGACGGTGTAGAGGCCGTGGCTGCCGCCCACGTCCAGCATCCGCCGGGCGCCGTCGGGCAGGTCCACCTTCTTCACCACCTCGTCCACGGTCTGCGAGCCCAGCCACCGCATGGCGGTCTGGTAGCTCCGTCCCACCTCGCCGGATTGCACGTGCTCCCAGCCGAAGATGCCGTCCTCGGGGTCCTCACGGAGCGCGCGCCCCACGTCGGCATAGGCCATCACCTGCGCCTTGAAGAACGGCGCCATGTCCTGCAGCAGGTCGAGCGGCAGCGACCGCCGCGTCGCCTTCGTGAGGCGGTACCGCCCGCCCGTCCGTTCGATGTAGCCGAGCGGTTCGAGCGCCTCGACCAGCATCTCGATGCCGCGCTCGGTGGCCTTCGTCCGGTCGGCCAGCGCGGGCACGTCCAGCGGCCCGTCGCCGAGGGCCTTGAAGAAGCCGATCTCCATCGCCCCGAGGAACAGCCAGACCTGAAACGTCGACATGCCGAGGTCGAGCAGGAGCGGGGGAATCGTGCCTCGGCGGATGAGAAAGCGTTCGATCAGGTTCGGTTGGAGGGGCATGGCGCAGTAGGATGGCGCAGATATCGTCCGATCGTTGGAGCCCGGCGCGCCCGAGAAACAGACGCCGCGGACTCATCCTCCCTCATCACAAGCATTCTGCCATTATGTATAAATTCTTTATTTACATTGTTTTATGGATAATGACTATCTGCGTCCTCGATGCAGAATATTGGTGATTCGCCCATAATTGCGCCGAGTCCGATGTGCGAAATGCCAATATCTCTGCCAATTCCGGTAGCAAAACGCCTATATTGACCGGTACGGCGGAGGGGTTGCATCCGCTCGCAGCCCCGAAGACGCCCCGAAACGCCCGCTGCGGCGGTGCGGTACGGGCTTTGCCGTGTCAGTAGAGCGATCCTTTGCCTGACTGTCAGTGGGGTAAAGTTATTTCTGACGTCAGCATTGAGCGTCGTTTTCGTCCGACCAGAGTAGGGTCGACAGGCGCAAACGCTCAGTCGGGTAAAGGATGTCCATTTTGGCTGGATCCAAAATGGACGAAAAGATCATGGCTCAGAAGAACCCGCCTGACCGTGGCTCCGGCTCCGCTGCGAGGGATCAAACTTGCTCGCCGGGCTCGCAGCCCAGGACTACTTCCTCCCGATGGTCGGGGCGCTTCAGACAAGATCCCTCGCGGTCGCTCTGCCTGCGCCGCGGTCCGGGCGGCGCGTTCTTCAAGGCCGGCAAAAACAACTTCACACTGTTGCCTGATCGTCTTCTTCTCATGGCGTCCGCGATTGCAGCCCCCGAAGCCCTCGCCAAGCTCTCGCTGAAGGTGGACCTCTTCCGGCGGAGCGTGACCGGCGACGGCCCGAACCTCTGCCGGACGCTGTTGCTGCAGACGGTGGCCTCGACCGACGCGACGCGGGGCGCGCTGTACCTGCACGAGGGCGGCACGATGGAGACGTTTGGCGACGTCCGCACCGGCACGATGAAACGCCAGCTGGTGCGCCGCATCGACCGGGACGATCACGAGCCGGGGGTGCTGCTGGTCGACCGGGGCGACCTGCTCGCCGCACCACTCTGGCGGCGGGGGCACGTGGCCGGAGCGCTCTGCGTGGCCGGGCGGCAGCGCGACGACGGCGGCGACGGCTTCACCGCGTTCGACCGGGCGCTGCTGCTGGCCCTGGCGGCCACGGCGTCTATCGCGCTGGAGCGGGACGCCCTCGACCGCGAAAACCGGCGGCTGCGACGCCACCTGCCCGAGGCGCAGCTCCTCGTCGGCGCGGACGCCAGCATCGAGACGCTGCGGCAGCGGATCGCGCTCGTGGCGCAGTCGGACCTCGACGTGCCCGTCCTCATCGAAGGCGAGAGCGGCACCGGCAAAGAACTCGTCGCCCGCTCCATCCATCAGCAGAGCGCCCGCCGGGACGCGCCGTTCGTCGTCGTCAACTGCGCGGCCCTCCCGGCGGACTTGCTCGAAAGCGAACTCTTCGGCCACGAGAAGGGCGCCTTCACCGGCGCCGTCGCGCGCAAGGCGGGCACCTTCGAGGCGGCCGACGGCGGCACCATCTTCCTCGACGAGATCGGCGAGATGGCGCCCGCCCTCCAGGCCAAGCTGCTCCGCGTGCTGGAAGACGGCAGCTTCACGCGCGTCGGCGGCACCGAGGTGCTGCGGTCAGACTTCCAGCTCATCTCGGCCACGAACCGGACGCTGGACGACGAGATCGAAGCCGGGCGCTTTCGCGAGGACCTGTACTACCGCCTCGCCACCTTCGTCCTGCGCTGCCCGCCGCTGCGCGAACGCCCGGACGACATCCCGGTGCTGGCCGACCACTTCCTCCAGACGCTGAACGAGCAGTCCAGCCGCCGGACCATCGACGGCCTCACGGCGCGGGCGCTGCGGGTGCTGCGGCGCTACGCCTGGCCGGGCAACGTGCGCCAGCTGCGCCGCGTGATCGAGCGGGCGTTCATCGTCTGCACCACCGGCATGATCGACGTGGGCGACCTGCCGGACGACCTGCTGGACGGCCCGACAACTGAGCCATTCGTCGTCGAGGACGTCACTCCGCTCGAAGCGGTGATCGCCCGGTACGTGCGCTACGCCTACCGGCGGATGGACCGGCACAAGACCAACACGATGACGGCGCTCGGCATCGCCTACCGGCGCCTGCAGCGCTACCTGGACAAGGCCGATGCGCTGACCGATGAATGAGCCCCGCACCACCCACCACCTGCGCCTCCCGATGCGCCCCCGCGCGGAGCTGGAAGCCGTCGCCCTGGCCCGGCAGCTGATGACCGAGGCCGGCATGGATGAGACCGCCATGGCGGACGTGCAGATGGCCCTCATCGAAGCCATCATCAACGCCGTCGAGCACAGCGACGCCCCCACCGACCGCATCGACGTGCACTTCGACGTCACGCCGACGACGTTCGAGGTGCGGGTCGAGGACGCCGGGCGCGGGTTCGACGCCGACGCCGTCCCTCCCGCCGACCCCATCGCCAAGCGCCGACGCGGGGAGACGCGCGGGTGGGGCCTCGACATCATGCGCCGGGTGATGGACCGCGTCGAGGTCACCTCCGGCGCACACGGCACGTCGATTACGATGATCAAACACCGGTGAGATGGACTACTTCGAACGAGCGGGCGTGCTGGTGCTGCAGCCGGACGCCTACATGGATCTGACGTTCAAAGACGCGGCGCTCCCCCGCGCCCGTCAGCACCTCGACGACGGCGGGCGGGCGGTGCTGGTGGACTGCGCCGCCGTGGACCTCATCAACAGCCACGGCATCTCGGCCCTGCTCTCCATCTACGACGGCCTCGACGCCGTGGGCGGCACCCTGGCCTTCGCGCAGGTCGACGCGCCGCTGGTGGAGAATGCCCTGCAGATCAGCGGCCTGACGGGCTTCTGCGAGGGGCACTTCTACGCGACGGCGGACGACGCGCTGGCTGCGCTGACCGACGCGTGACGCCGGAGCACGATCACCGTCCGGTCGTCGGTAGGCCGCGCGCTTCCGGAGAAGGCGTCGACGTCCGAGAGGATGCGCCGGGCGATAGCTTCTGCCGAGTCTGCCTTCGACAGATCGAGCCCTTCGAGGAGCCGTGCGCGATAGCTGGCGCCGTCGCCCGCCTGCGCCTCCACCACGCCGTCCGAGCAGAGGACGACGCTGTCGTTCGGTTCCAGATCGACCTCGACGGCCCGGTACCGGGCCGCGCGGATCTTACCCAGCGGCGGGCACGCGACGGCCTGCTCCAGCCGCCAGGCCGTCGCTCCGCGCTGGACGACGGGCGGCTCGCACCCGGCATTGACGAACCGAAGGCGTCCCCGGTCCACGTCCAGCACGCCGACGATGGCCGCGACGGCCGTCTCGCCGGAGAGCGCGTCGTAGATCGACCGGTTGAGCCGGGCGACGGCCTCGGCCAACTGGTTCGGGTCGCGCAGCTCGGCCAGGGTCGTCATCATGCCGCGCACGAGGGCCGCCTGGAACGCGCCTTCCATCCGCTTGCCCTCGACGTCCACCAGCAGGAGCAGCACGCGGCGTTCCGGCTCGATCCAGCGATAGTCGAAGTGGTCGCCGCCCACCTCGTAGGCCGGGACGCAGGCGCCCGCGACCTCGAACGACGCGGCCTGCAGCGGGCGGGCGGGCTGCAGCTTCTGCTGGATGGTGCGCGCGGCGTGCACCTCCTGCCGGAAGCGCTCGCGCCGCAGGTGCCGCCGGTACGCCACGTAGCCGATCCCGGCAGTGGCGGCCAGCACACCCAGCACGAACCACCAGCTCGCAAACCAGGGCGGGCGCACCGTAAAGGCGTAGCGCAGCGGCTCGGCCGACGGGACGCCGTCTCCATTCCAGGCGCGCACCTCCAGGGTGTAGTCGCGCGGGACGAACAGAGCTGGCAGATTGGTGATCTGCACCCGCGCGTCCGTCGTCATCTCGGACCACGCCTCGTCGTATCCGAGGAACCGCGTCTGGTACCGCACGGCGCGCTCCCGCGTGAAGGTCAGGGCGGCGAAGGCAGCCTCGAACCGGTTGCGGCCCCAGGACTGCGCCTCGTACGCCACGGCTCGCAACACCACTTCGGGCGGGACCGTATTGCGCCGGTCGCGGTGCGGACGGTAGACGGTCAGCCCCTTCGGACTGCCGAAGTAGACCGCGCCATCCCGGCCCGTAACTACCGAGTTGATGAAGGACGTCTCATCGTTCAGCAGCCCGTCGGTCTGCCGGAGGGTGCGCACGACGGCCAGCGTGCTCGGGTCGATCGCGGCGAGCCCTGCGTTCGTGCCGACCCACATCCGCCCGTCGCGCGGCGAGGCGGCGAGGGCGACGACGTTGCGGACCGGCAGCCCGTCGACCGCCTGCACCGCCGCGAGCGACGGCTCGGCGACGTAGAGCCCGTCCGTCGTGCCGATCCAGAGTTGCCCGTCGTGCCACGCCAGCGTCTGCACGGCGTCGGTCGGGGCGCCAGTGTCCGTCGTCCAGGCGGGCTCGAAGAGGGGCGTGGCGATTTCGCGTCCGCCGTCGCCCTCGCCCGGATGGCGGCGATGCAGGGCGCGCAACGAGTCGGCGTAGAGCGGGGCACGGCTGCGGTAGAGGCCGTGGTCGTCCGTCGCGATCCAGACGCGCCCGGCGGCATCGACCACAGCGCCTCCCGAGGCCGTCGCAGGGAAGCCCGCCGCCTGGCGAAACGTGTACCACGCGCCGTCGACGAGGCAGGCCACCTTCAGGTAGCTCGCAAACCAGGTCGACGGGACGCGCGTCGTGTCCGCAGCGCTCTTGCGCAGATCCAGGTTCCGGATGGCGTAGACGTTGAAGAGGCGAAACGAGGTCGCCTGCCAGGCCGCACCGCCCAGCGTGAACGACGCCGTCTCGGTCGGGCCGACGGTGGGCGGACGCTCGCCCGCGGGATGCAGCGCCGTCGTCGGACCGTTCAGGCCGATCCAGAGGGTGCCGTCCGCGTCGCGGCCCAGCGCGTACAGCTCGTTGGTCGGTAGCCCGTCGGCCGCCTGCACCTGCTGAGGGGCGCCTTCCGAAGGCACGGCGACGAGCCCGCCCGGCGTCGCGATCCACAGCCGGTCGCGTTCCGGCAGCACGGCGGTGACGGACCCGGACGGCAGCGTGGGCGGCGCGCCGCTGCGGGAGCGGGCCGTGTAGTATGCGTAGGCCCGATAGTCCGGTGGCAGCTTCGAGAGCCCTTGGCTCTGCCCCACGTACAGGTTGCCCTCCCGGTCCGTACCGAGGCCGTAGGCCGTCGCGCTCAGCAGGCCGTGGCGCGGCCCGATGCGGCGCGGTCCCTCGGGGCCGAGTTGCAGCAGTCCGCCGCCGCTGGAGGCGACCCACAGCGACCCATCTGGCGTCTCAGCGATGGCTCGAATCCAGTGGCCGAGCGCATGCTCGACGGTCGTCTCCATGCCGTCGCCGAGCCGCCATACCTGCCCGTCGTACGTGCCGCCCCAGAGCCGCCCGCGCTGGTCCTCGTGCAGCGCCGTAGTGGTCGCATCCACCCCTGCCTCCGGAACGACCTCGAACGCGTCTGCGGGGGCGGCACCCGAGGCCCGGTCGAGCTGCAGCATGGTCCCGCCGCTGAGGGACGCCCACAGGGCGCCGTCGCGTCGCAGCGCGAGGGCATATACCTCTTCGTTCTCACCAGAGGCTTCGGTCGCTGTGCGGAACGTGTCGACCCGGGCCGTCCCGTCCCCGCATCGGTACCGGAGCACGCCATGGCCGCTCGTTCCGACCCAGACGTTGCCCGACGAATCGGCGGCGAGGGCGGCATCCGTCACGTAGCTGTCGAGCAGGTCCGCCCCGCAGTAGGTGGTGACGAAGCGGATGCGCTCGTGCGTGGCGTAGTCGTCCAGCGGCTGCGTGGAGACCGACAGCCCGCCGGTGCTCGGCACCCACAGAAAGCCGCCCGCATCCTGCAGAGCCCCGTGCACGTAGCGGCCCGCCAGCCCGTCCGCCGTCGTGTAGCGCTCCATCGTCCGCCCGTCGTAACGGACGAGGCCCGCGCCGGAGAGCGCCAGCCACAGAAAGCCGACGTCGTCCTGATAGATCGCCGTCACGCCGTTGGCCGGAAGCGGGGTCAGCGGGTCGTCAGAGGTGTAGTGCGTGAAGGGCAGCTCCTGCGCCCGCCCTGGGACCGCCAGCGACGCACCGAGCCCGACCACGAGGAGCACGACGGCGAGACCCGACGGAAAGCGGCACATGCGATGGGGACAGAAGGGGCGAGGGGAGTTTACAAAGTCGTAAGCGCAGCGCACAGGTTCAACGGCAGCGTATCCACGTCGTCTCGGGCGACTGTTTGGAAGCGTACTGCGCCGGAGACGCAGGTGCGGCAGGAATCGAACCTTTATATTTCCGTAATCCTCGGTGCAAACCGGTCCGAAATTCCGTTCACTTTCGCGTTACTTAAAGAACGGGACTTGGACACGATTCCCCCGGCGGACGCCCATTACCCTCTATCCTCAACCAACCGTTTCGTCCATGATGATGATTGCTACACCCCGCACGCTCCTTCACCGCTGCATCGCCCTGTGTGCCTGCCTCCTGCTGCTGCCGCTGACCGAGGCGCACGCCCAGATCGAACTGACGGGCAACGAGGTCCGCGCGCTGATCGAGAGCACCACCGAGATCGACGGCTTCACGACCGAGAGCGCATCGAGCCTGCAGGCCCTCGTCGATGCCAGCGGCGGCGGACAGACGTACGACTTCACCTCGGCCACCTTCGAGCAGACGCTGGAGGGCTCCGTCGAGCTGCTCACGTCGTTCACCGACGTACCCGGCGCGGACGATGCGGCGCTCAGCGACGCTGGCGTCGTCCTGGCCTACAACTTCGAGGTCGATGACGTCGACGTGGACTCGACGGCCTGGATCTACCAGGACTTCGACGACGACGGCGTCTATCAGCACGGCCTCGTCTTCCGCTCCACGGTGGACCTCGACGGCGACGGGTCGGCGCAGGACGAGATCAAGCTCACCTACTCGCCGCGATACCAGACGCTGGCCCTGCCGCTGACGTTCGGCACGTCGTGGACCAGCGAGACGACGCAGACGATCGCCTTCGCCGGGCAAACCATCGACAACGAGACCACCCTCACCGCTGAGGTCGACGGCTATGGCACCCTCGTGACGCCTGCGGGCGAGGCCGACTGCCTCCGCATCCGCCGCGTCCTGGAGACGTCCTCCTTCGGCGGGACGACGACCACCGTTTCCTACGAGTTCATCACCGAGACGGGTATGAGCGCCAATCTCTCGGTCGACGCGACCGGACAGGTGACGTCGGCCTCGTACACCACGATGGAAGGCACCGGCACGGACGTGGAACCCGTCGACGGGGAGGTGCCCCGCGACGTCCATCTCGCGCAGAACTACCCCAATCCGTTCAACCCGCAGACGACGATCCGCTACGAGGTGCCCGAGGCGACGCACGTGCGCCTCGCCGTCTACGACATGCTCGGACGCGAGGTCGAGGTGCTGGTCGATCGCCAGCAGCCCGCGGGCACCTATCGGGCCACGTTCGCGGCGAACGATCTGCCCAGCGGCGTCTACCTCTACCAGCTCGACGCAGGCACCACCGCGCAGACGCGGCGGATGCTGCTGCTCAAATAACGACTCAGTTCGTGAATTCGAACGTGTCTTGCCCCACGACGGCGGACCGCAGACGGCAGACCACGGAAACACGCGCATTCTGGCGGTCTGCCGTCCGTGGTCTGCGGTCTTCTCGATAGGCACAACTCGGGGTAATCGTAGCCACCATTGATCACCGACAATCGCAGAGCCCATTATTTCCAAGCTCCTCCTCTTCAGCGACCTGCATTGCGACGCCCAGGCGGCGCGGCGGCTCGTCGAGCGGGCCCGCGCGGTGGACGTGGTCGTCGGCGCGGGCGACTTCGCCAACCTGCGGCGCGGCCTCGACCGAACGATCTCGGTGCTCCAGGCCATCGGCCGCCCGACGATTCTCGTGCCGGGCAACAGCGAGTCGGACGAGGAGCTGCGCGCGGCCTGCCGGGACTGGCCCTCGGCGCGGGTGCTTCACGGCACGGGGGCGACGGCAGCGGGGGTGTCTTTCTACGGCCTCGGCGGCGGCGTGCCGGTGACGCCGTTCGGCGCGTGGAGCTGGGACTTCACCGAAGCCGACGCGGCGGACCTGCTGGCCGACGTTCCCGAAGGCGGCGTGCTCGTGTCCCATTCGCCCCCGAAAGGCGTGGTCGACGTGTCGTCGAGCGGGCAGCGCCTGGGCAGCACCGCCGTGCGCGAGGCGATCCTGGACAAGCGGCCGGCCCTCGTCGTCTGCGGGCACATCCACGGCAGCGCCGGGCAGCAGGGCCGCCTCGGCGACACGGTGGTCATCAACGCGGGGCCGGACGGCGTCGTGTGGGACCTGGACGATACGCCCGAACGCTGACAGCTGCTGGCGCCGTCGCGGGCTCGTCGTCTGGGTAGCGCCGAAGGGGACCGCTCGCTGCGTCACGTCAGCGCTGGGGCGAGAGCGAGCCGTTCACGGCTGGCCGTCTTTTGGTCCTGACCTCGTATCATACCAACTCCGGTTAATCCGTTGTGGTATGGTGGTGTTGCTTGAGAAAACATCCCCCTGTCACTCCGCTACGCTCCGTGCCTTCCCCCTTCGTGAAGGGGGATCCGAGGGGGATGTGCCGCAGGTCAAGGGCTTGCTGAAACGACAACGCTACAAGCGGATTTGGTATCAACCCGCTCGTACGGTGGACCGGGCGGCGCCGAGAAACGCGGCCAGCACGGGCGAGTCGTTGTCCGCGCGCCACGCCATGCAGAGTGCTGGCGTGGGCGTCGCATCGCGGAGCGGCGCGAAGACGACCTCCTGCGTGCTGAGGCCGCGCCGGACCGATCCGGGCGCAAACGCCACCCCGAGTCCCGCCGACACGAGGCCGAGAATCACGAAGATCCGGTTGGCCTGTTGCGCAATCTGCGGGCTGAAACCCGCCCGCTGGCACAATCCGATGAGCGCATCGAACAACTCGGGCTCGAACGGCCGCTCGAAGATGATGAACGGATCCTCGGCCAGATCGACCAGATCGACGGCCTCCGCCCCGGCCAGGCGATGCTCGGCAGGGAGCGCGATCATCACGGCCTCGCGGTCCACGGGCTCGCTCCTGATCGCCGCGCCGTCCGGGCCGAGGCCAGCGAACGCTACGTCGAGGGTGCCGTCCCGCAGCGCCGCGCGCTGGGCATCGGTCCGCATCTCGCGCAGGACGAGCTCCACGTCGGGCGCCGCCGCCCGGAACGCCCGCAGGATGCCCGGCAGCACGCCGTAGATGGCCGGCCCCACGAAGCCGACGACGAGCCGTCCGACCTCGCCCCGAGCGGCGCGCCGCACCGTGCGTTGCGCCTGCTCTGCGCGCGCAAGGGTCTGCCGCGCCTCGGGGACAAACGCCCGACCGGCTGCCGTCAGCGCCACGGCGCGGTGGCTGCGGTCGAAGAGCGTCACGCCCAGTGTGTCTTCCAGCCGTTGGATCTGGCGGCTCAGCGCCGACTGGGTGACGTGCACGTGCTCAGCCGCCTGCCGGAAGTTGAGCGTCTCGGCAACGGCCAGGAAGGAGCGAAGGTGACGGAATTCCATGGACGCAACCCCTGATGCGCCTAGTGCATCACGTTGATCAAAAGAATGCATGTAACTGATCACAAGATGCAGCGTGCGACAACCAACCGCTACCTTCCTGATATCAACCTGGAACTGCTATGTCACTCACCCCTGCAGATCGTCTCGCCATCCACGAACTCT
>JAAAOL010000474.1 GCA_009908885.1 Bacteroidota bacterium
CAGCTCGGCACGGCGGCGCACCGCCAGGCCTCGGTGGTGCACCTCGGACGGGCGGGGCGCTGGGATTACACCGCTGCCGTCCAGTACACCGAGCGGGGGGATCAGCCGCTTCCCGCCGATGCGGACCTTCCGTTCAGCCAGCCGAGCGAGGATCGACGGGTCAACACGGGCCGTCAGCTCGTCAGCGGCTTCGCGCGCGGAAGCTACCGGTTCGAGGGAGGCGGACAGCTGGCCGTCACGGCGATGCACGTCGATGCCGAGCAGGGCGTGGCGCCCGAGAGCCATCTGAACCCGGCCCTCACGGGCGTTCGCTACTGGCAGTATCCACTCTGGCAGAAGTCGATGGTCGTGGCGAGCGGCAGTGCTCCACTCGGCGCGCAGGCGTCGATCCGCGGGGCCGCGTGGGGGAGTCGGTTCGCCCAGGATATCCATCAGTTCCAGACCGTGGCCTACGAGGATCTGAACGAAGTCCAGGACGACCGCGACTGGACGGGAGGGCTTCGGCTCGTCGGCACGCGGGGACTTCCCGTCGGCGCGCTGACACTGTCGATAAACGGCCTGACGACCCGGCACGAGCAGACGAACGTCCTGTTCGACGCGGGCGCCCCGCTGCCCGATTCCGTATCGAGCTTCCGGCAGCACATCTACAGCGTGGGCGGCGAATACGAGGTGGGCCTGACGCCCCGGTTGACCACCACGGTGGGCGTAAGCCTCGACGGATCGGTGATGGTCGATACGGGGCCCTTCCCGGACCGCGATCCGTTCTCGGCCGTCGGCGTGACGGCGGGATTCACGTACGATCTGAGCGAGACGTATCGCCTCCGCCTCTCGGGCGGACGCAAGGGCCGATTTCCGACGATGCGTGAGCTGTATGGCGGCGCGCTGGGCAAGTTCGTGCCGAACCCCGCCCTGAAGCCCGTGACGGCCTGGATCGGGGAGGTCGGCCTCGAACGACGTGGTACACACCTCTCCGGAACGGCGACCATCTTCCTCAATCGCGTCACCGATGCAATCGACCAGCGCACGTTCCAGAGCGGCCCGAATCAGGGCAGGGAGCAGCGCATCAACCTGGACGGCAGCCGCGTCTACGGCGTGGAGGCGACGGCACGCTGGAAGGCGTCCGACGCGCTGCTCGTTGACGGGCACGTCATGTGGGCCGAGCCCCGCGGCATCAGCGGCGACGAGACGCAGCCGCTCGACGAAAAGCCGGAATGGCTGGGCACCGGGACGCTGACGTACGACCTCCCGGTGGGGCTGTCGCTGATGGCGCAGGCCCGCTACGTGGGCGGCACGCAGACACGCAACGAGCAGAACGAGTATGTGGAACTGCCCAGCTCGCTCGTGCTGGACCTGCGGGCTGGCTATGCCATCGACTCGTGGGTCCGGCCGCTCAGCAGCACCGAACTCTTCGTCCGCGTCGACAACGTGTTCGATGAAGCCCGCTTCCTGCAGCTAGGCCTGCCGGGGCCCGGCCGTCTGATCCGAGCAGGCATCAACCTGTCGTTCTAATCCACCTGTGCCGCGATGACCTCAGCGGACCGCAGCACCTGATGGCTGCGGGCCACGGGCGGGGCGGCGAAGAGGCGGCGCGTGCGCGTCCACGTCTCCCGGAAGAGAGCACTGTGCCGGTATGCGTCGAGGGCTTCGGCGTCGGTCCAGTGGCTGTACGTCGTCACGATTCCCTCGTAGCGCGGGTCCTGCCAGAGCTCCAGGTGATGACATCCCGGAAAGGCCAGGATTTGGGGGGAGGAGGCGTCGAAGATCTCCAGAAACGTCTCCAGCGCGTCGGGGCGAAAGGTCATGCGGACGAGGCGAACGAGCACAGCGAAGCCGGGTGGGTGAGTGATACGCGGACGAGCAAGATACGGGAGTCGCCCACGAAGATCGATCCGCGGCGTGCGTGCTGAGACGACGGATTTGGGGGTTGGACGTGTGTAGGTGTGGACGTATGGACGTGACGCTCCTCCAACCTTTCACATTTTCAAGCATCCATACACCAACTCATAAACCGGAGTTGGTATGAGACCTGTGCCGGTCATCCGCTATCGAGAAGGTGATGCGCGATGGGACAGGTCAAGCAGCGCCCTTCTGCGCATCGGGTCTTATAGAGGTGCAACAAGCCCTGCGAGCGGAAGGCATTACGCACGTCCGTACCGAGGTTCTTGTAGCGCCGCAGGATATGATTGCGTTCGGCAGGCAAGTGCTTCAGCAGGTCGATCCCGGCGCGGTGTAGAGCCGGGGCTGCGTGCTGCTCGGCATACAGCAGCAGGATCGGCACGATGGCATTGGTGATCAACGTGTCGCGGCGCCTCCGACCGATGTTCGGGCTGCGCGGTTTGGTGGCGGCGACCAGGCGAACGTGGGTCTCCCAGAACGCCGAGATCGGGGCGTCGAACAAGCCGCGGAGGGCCTTGAGGGGGGCTTCCAAACCCAGCGCCTCCAGCACGCGCCCCATCGGATCCTGCCGGAGGAGGCCGCCCGGGGCCGTCAGGGCGGCGGCCTGCGCGACGCGGAGGGTCGGAAAGTTGGCCGGGCGCATCCGGAAGAAGCGCCACTGCGTCCGCTCCATCGGCACGAGGTCGTGACGCACCTGGAGCCGCTCGAAGCGATGGCGCAGGTCCATCACGTAATCAGCGGTGGCACGGTCGGCCTCCAGCAGGTCGCCCGGAGCGGGAAGGAGCCCCGCCACACCCAGATGCAGGGCTTCCAGGGTGCGGGCGTCGTCGATAGTGCGGAGCACGGACAGCGGAAGGCGCCGCGCTAGATCCGTCATCGGGGCCGTGTTCTTCGCATAGCCCAACCCGGCGAAGATCTGCTCGTGTAGCAGCGCGTCCAGTTGTGGCACCTCCAGAAAGCGCTCGGCCAGGGTGGACGCCTTGATCTGCATCCGCTCTGCGGCCAGCCTGCCGATGAGGTCGTCCTTACGTCGCGTCGGGACGTCGGCCCACCAGCTGGCACAGGGAAGCGCGTCGTGGTCGGTCGTCAGGAACTGGTAGAGGAGGCGTCGGAGGGAGGTCGTCAGGTGCGGGCGGAGGAGCAGCTCGGGCAGCGGACTGCCATCCTCTCGCAGCAGTCCGCCCGTCCACAGGTCGCTGGTGAGCGTCACGTGCAGGACGACGCTGTTGTAGCGGGGATCCGTATGGTGGTCGTGGTCGAACCAACCGCTGGAGGCGAGGTGGATTTCGACGTCGCCGTGCCAGTCCGTCGAGCCGATCCGGACGTGCGCGTTGTGAAAGTCGGGGCCGCTGTCCGTGTTCGGGGTGCCGGGGTCGAGAATCTGGAGGGGGACCCCGTTCGTGGTCTGGAGGGCCTGACGCGCAAAATGTTGATGGGCCCAGAGGTCCTGCACCAGGGCTTCGGGTACCGCCGTCAGGTCGAGGGCGGGTTCGTGGAGCGTGACCGCAAAGACCTGATCCTGATCGCCATAGTAATGGGTGTGCACCGTCGGCGGTCGCGGGACGGCAGGAAGCGTCGAGACGTCGGCCATGAGCGCAGCGGCAGAGATCGGCAAAGCAGGCGCTCAGATAGACACATGACGACCGAAAACGTAACGTCGTTGCCTACGCCGATCCGCCCTGCAGTTGTGTTCGAAGGCGATCGGCCTCGCGGGCCGCCGCCTCGGCATAGTCCGGGCCGGAGGACGCGTACAGGATGGAGCGGCTGCTGTTGACCAGCACGAGCCCGTCGTCCGTCGCGGCAGCAGCGACGACGGGCTCGGGGTCGCCGCCCTGTGCGCCCACCCCAGGGATCAGGAAGGGCAGGGTGGGGCAGGTCGCTCGCAACTGCCTGAGACCATCCAGGTCGGTCGCCCCGACGACGAGTCCTGCGGTGCCGACCTCCTCATCATCCCACTCCGCCACGCGGCGGGCCACGTGCACGTAGAGCGGATCGCCGTCGCTGATGTGTTCCTGGAAGTCCGCTGCGCCGGGATTCGAGGTGCGAGCCAGGACGAAGGCGGCTTTGCCCTCGTAGGTCAGGAATGGCGCGACCGCGTCCCGGCCCATGTACGGTGCGACGGTGCAGGCGTCCACGTCCAGTGTGTCGAAGAGGGCCTCGGCATAAAACCGGGCCGAGTTGCCGATGTCACCCCGCTTGCCGTCGGCGAGGACGAGCACGTCCTCGGGAATGTGGCGGATCGTGGCCTCCAGCGCGCGCCACCCCTCGGCGGCGAGGGCTTCGTAGAAGGCCAGGTTGAGCTTGAAGGCACACGCCAGCGGCGCGGTCGCCTCGATGATGGCCGCGTTGAAGGCGATGACGGCGTCGGCCAGCGGCTGGGCGTCCAGCAGGGCGGGCGGCAGCCGCTGCGGGTCGGGGTCGAGGCCGACGCAGAGGCGCGACTGCTTGTCGGCCTGCACTTCGCGGAGGCGGGCGGAAAAGTCGAGGACCATGAGGGTGTCGGTGGGTTCGTGGCGTCCGGAGGCGCAAGGTAGGTCCCGGTGCGCAGGGAGGCAACCAGCATCAACAGTCCAGGCGGACCCGCAGGTCATCGGGGGTGGCCGTGCACGTCGAGCATCAGGAGAGCCCCGGATCACGCAGGCTGCGACGATGCACAGAAGCGGGCGACGTTCCGCAATGCACTGAGAGGACGTTTCTCGTCAGGGGAGCAGCGAGGGTCGACCGCCGGGCTGAGCCCTGCGAAAAGAACGAGAAAAAAGAGGGGAGTGCGCATCATACTGCCTGCTTCAAGTGAACTGAAGATACCACTAGAAGTACACGAGCGTGCTCTATCGTATGGAATGGCGGGTCGTGAAGTTGTCGTTCGGATTCAGCCACAACTCGCTCCCACCCATGTGATGCCGGGCCCACGATTTCGTAGCTTTGTCCAACTGGCAGTCTCCTGGAAGCGCTTCGATGTGCTCCGGACGGACTGCACCTCCATACATCCACGCGTCTGCGTTGCGGGCGCTTCATGCACATATAACGTAGATCCTGACCTATGGCTGACAAGAGTTTAAGCACGATGAAAGGCGTCTCGGCGCGCGATCGCAAGATGATCGCGGAGACCGAGGCCATGATGGGGCCCGAGCCCGACGAGATGGGCTTCGCTAAGAACCTCTTCTGGGGCCGCTTCCGCGACGACCTCGTCTTTCCCTACCCGCAGGAAAGCAAGGCCGAACGGGAGAAGTGCGACGCCCTGCTGGAGGAGCTTGAAGCCTACCTCCGCAACGAGCATCCCGCCATCCTGATCGACCAGGAAGAGTACATTCCGGAATGGGCGCTCGACCGCCTGTTCGAGATCGGCGTGATGGGGATGACGATTCCGGAAGAGTATGGCGGCCTCGGCCTCGGCGTCACGTCCTACAACCGCGTGCTTGAGCTCATCGGCTCGTACTGCTCCTCGACCGCCGTCGTCGTCTCGGCGCACCAGTCCATCGGGTGCAAGGCCATCATGCTGTTCGGGACCGACGCGCAGAAGGAGCGCTATCTGCCCAAGGTGGCGCGCGAGTACCTGTCGGGCTTCTGCCTGTCGGAGCCGCAGGTCGGCTCGGATGCGGCGGGCCAGGAGACACGCTGCGAACTCAGCGAGGACGGCACGCACTACATCCTCAACGGCGAGAAGAAGTGGACCACTTCGGGCGCGCTGGCCGGACTCTTCACGGTCATGGCCAAGCAGCGCCTCGAACATCCTGAGACCGGCGAGGTGAAGGATGGCGTCACGGCGCTCATCTGCACGCCGGACATGGAGGGCGTCGACATCTTCGAGAAGAATCGCTCCAAGACGGGCATCCGGGGCACGTGGCAGGCCCGCATCCGCCTGACAGACGTCAAGGTGCCGGTCGAGAACCGGCTGCACAAGGAAGGCAAGGGCCTCAACGTGGCGCTCACGTGCCTCAACTTCGGGCGCTGCACACTCTCGGCAGGCGTCAGCGGGGCGGCCCGGCGAGCGATGAACCAGGCCACCAAGTGGGTGCAGACACGCTACCAGTTCGGCCGTCCGCTGGCCGACTTCGAGCTGGTGCAGGAGCGCATCGCCAAGGCGGCGGCTATCACCTACGCGATGGACGCTATGCTCTATATGATGACGGGCATGCTGGACCGTGGCGACACGGACATCATGGTCGAGACGGCTATGACGAAGGTCTTCTGCTCGGAGCGCGGCTGGGAGGTCATCGACGACGCCATGGAGATCATGGGCGGCGAAGGCTACGTGACGGAGAACGAGTTCGAACGCCTCTGGCGCGACAATCGCATCCACCGCATCGTGGAGGGCTCGAACGAGGTCATGCAGTCGTTCATCTTTGCCTATGGCGGGCGGCAGCTCGCTCAGCAGATGATCTCGATCCAGGACGCTCTGCTGTGGGACGCGGACGAATCCATCGGCGACAACATCACGCGGATGATCGACAACGGCACCAACCCGGCCATCCTGTCGCGCGCGCTGCCGCTGGGCGCGCAGCTCTTCCTGGGCGTCAAGCCCTCGGCTCCGCAGGTCGGTCCCGTGCATCCGACGCTGGAGCGCTATGCCGACCGCCTCGGGTCGCTGACGCAGCTCCACTCGCATTACTTCAAGCTGGTCAGCAAGTGGGAGCGGGAGAAGATCGTCTCCCACCAGACGCAGCAGGCGCGCGTGGCGGATAACGCCATCTACCTCTGGGCGCTGACGTGCTCGCTGTCCAAGATGGACCACCAGCTCCGCCAGGGAGCGCACGGCATCGAGTTCGAGCGCGACCAGGCGGCCTTCGAGCACCTGTTCGATCTGCTGGAGCACCGCATCCGGATCAACTGCGGCGCGATGCGCAACAACCCGGACGACAGCATGCGCAAGGCCGCGGAGGCCGCGCGTCGCCACAACGACACGCTGCCGAACAGCGACTTCTATATCCACGAGTCCTCGCCGGTGGCGGCCGGGACGGGCAAGACGCCGGACCTGGAGCACATCAAGACGTTCCCCGGCGATGACAAGGAGACGTCGTCCGCGGAGACGCACGGCGACGGCGCGCCTGCCGACGCGGAAGCGACCGTGGAGGCTGCCAATGGGGCCAAGACGGCGACGGCGAAGAAGAAGTAACGCGCCCTCGTCTCCTCTAAAACTAAAGCGCGGCGTCCCGGCTGATGGGGCGCCGCGCTTGGTGTTGGGTCGGACGATGAGCGTCAGCGAGCGGAGTAGTCCGACTCGGATGCTATATCATTCATGCCCATCAACGTACTAAGGCCATCTGCCGCGTCTTTTGTCCTTCGGGCGTCTCCAGCCGATAGAAGTAGGTGCCGCTGGGCAGGTGCCCGGCATCGAAGCGGACGGCATGCGGGCCGGCGGGCCGGGTGCCCTGCACGAGCGTCTGGACGAGGCGGCCCTGCGCGTCGTAAATGCGCAGTGTGACGGGCGCTGCGGCGGAGAGGGTGTAGGTGATCGTCGTGCGGGGGTTGAACGGGTTCGGGTAGTTCTGGTAGAGCGCGAACGCCTCGGGCACAGCGGGAGGCTGCGTGTCCGTCGGGTCGCCGCCGGCCGGGTCGGTGACGACGGGGAGCGGCTCGAACGCGTCGCCGAGGACCGAGGTGGTCTCCTCTGCCGTCAGGCCGAACCAGTCGCGCAGGACCGTCGCATAGACCTGCCGGAAGTCCGTCTCGAACGGAATGTTGCCCGTGCCGTCCAGGTTGCTCAGGTCGGGCACGCTGCCGTAGAGCCCGCCCTCGACGCCGTTGCCGAAGAGAAACAGCGGCGCAGCGGTGCCGTGATCGGTGCCTTGCGAGCCATTCTCCTGCACGCGCCGTCCGAACTCGGAGAACGTCATCACCAGCACGTCCTCGGCCAGGTCGTCGGCGGCGAGGTCGCGCAGAAAGGCGTCCACGGCCTCGGCCAGGTAGCGGAGCAGCAGGGCGTGCGTGCCTTCCTGGTTGGAGTGGGTGTCGAAGCCGCTCAGGTTGACGTGGTAGATGCGCGCCCCCAGCCGCCCCTTGATCTGCTGGGCGACGATGGCCAGGTTCGTGGCCAGCGGGTTCGGCGTGGGGTAGTCCACCCGGTTCTGCCCGCTCTGGGCGGCCTCCTGCACGGCTTCCGCGTAGACGAAGGCGCCGTTGGCGACGGAGCGGACGAACTCCATCTCGCTGCCGTAGGTCGTCTGGGGCAGGTCGTCGGTGCGGAAGAGGATGCCCTCGCTGGCGATCTGTTCGTAGATGTCGGGCGTCGTGAGCGACATGCCCATGTTAGCCGCAGGACCCTGGAAGAGCATCGAGCCGAGGCCGCCCACCTGCACGGCGAGCGGAAAGTCCGTCGGCTCCTCGCTGAAGTCCGGGAACGACTGATCCAGGTACCGGCCCACCCAGCCCGTGCTCAGCACCTCATTGCTGTCGCTGGCCGAGAGCCAGATGTCGGTCGAGCGGAAGTGGGAGAGGTTGGGCGTCGGGTAGCCCACGTTCTGGAGCACCGCCATGTCGCCGTCGCCGTAGACGGGCGTCAGCGCGTCGAACGATGGGTGTAGGCCCACCCCGTCGTCGAGGCGCAGCGTGTCGTTCTTGGGGAGCGCCAGCGTGGGGCGGTTGTTGTAGTAGCGGTCGTCGTCCACCGGGACCACCGTGTTGAGCCCGTCGTTGCCGCCGCCCAGCTGGATGAGCACCAGCACGCGGTCGGTCTCTACCGTCTGCAAGCGCCGGAGCAGGGCCGACTGGCCGAAGGCGCGCACGGGCGTCCCGCCGATCACGAAGGAACTGCCGACGGTGGCGAGGCCCAGGGTCGTGAGGAAGTCGCGGCGGGACCAGCAGGCGTGGTCGTGGGCATGCGCTTCGCCGTGAGCGAGGCGGCTGCCGTAGCGGGGCGTGGGATCGGGCGTGTGAGCTTCAGACATGGCGTCGGGAGGGACAGGTGGTGACAGCAAGACGAGCGGCGCGCGGCATCAGGTGAGCTGATACTCGGGCAGGTGCATCACGTAGCGGGCGAACTGGAGCACCAGCGCCGGGGACTGATCGAAGTACAGGCTCCACTCGTACCACGGCACGCTGCCCAGGAAGATCTTGGCGAGGTCGAGCACGTACTGCGGGCCGTTGGCGATGTCTTCGGGAATCGGGTTGTTGACGAGGTCGCCCGCGAAGGGCTCGTCCGGGGCGTCGAAGCGGAGGTCGTCGAGGGGGATGGGCAGCAGGTGCTCGGCCATGGCGACCGGTAAGTGGAAGGCCGCCGCCGGGTCGAGGGGGTCGTGGATCTCCTCGGCGAACGGAATCAGGTCGATCGGCGGGCGATTCTGGTTGCCGTACAGCAGAAAGTCGGACACGAGCCAGCGGATCGGAAGCGTGGTCGTATCGATCCAGCTGTGGTGCTCTTCCCAGCCCGCCACGTTCGGCGGATCGAGGAGGCGTTGCTGCATGATGAAACTGAGGCGGTAAAGCAGCTCATGCAACTCCGGGTCGGGCGGCTCGGGCAAGAGGTCGCCCATGGTGCCCACCGTGACGGCGATGGGCGATTTAATCTGCGCACCCATGATGTTGGGATCGAAGAAATGCGCGCTCGCCATCAGCGCCTCGACGGCGGGGCGGATCTCGAAGTCCGCATCCAGCAGGACATCGGCCAACTCGCTCACGAGGTCCGGGTCGAGGCCGTTGTAGACCGGGCCGCCGCCGGGGGCGTCGTACACGAAGCGGCGGTACAGCTTGGCCGCCACGAACTCGGCGATGGGACGGGCGCGCTCCGCGAAGAGCAAGTCGATGACGCCGTCGTAGTCGAAGGTGCCGGTCTTCCCGAAGATGGTCTTCGAGCGGTTGTCGTGTCGCTCTGGGATGAAGTAGATCTCCAGCTCGAACGGATCGACGACCCAGCCGGTGAGGGCCCGCGCGATTTCTTCGATGTCGCCCTGGGTGTAGTTCTCCGCCCCGTGCAGGTCCGTCTGGCCCATGGTGAAGAGTTCCAGCAGCTCCCGCGCATAGTTCTCGTTCGGCGCCCCGGCCACGCTCTCGTTGCCGTTGAGGTACAGCAGCATCGCCGGATTCAGGCCGATGTCGTACACGAAGTCGCGGAAGTTGCCCAGCGCATGGGTCCGCAGCAGCTCCAGGTAGCGATAGGCGTAGACGGCCAGGTTGAAGTAGCCCTCGGACTCGGTCACGAAGTGATCGCTCCAGAAGAGGGCCATCGCTTCGAGCGGCCCGCGCTGGAAGAACGTGCCGACCCATTCGGACCGGTACTCCAGGATCCATTCGTCGTTGTCTTCCAGATAGGCATCGCGCTCTGCCCGATACGCGTCACGCTCCTCCGGCGTCGCATCGTCGCCCGGAGGACGCGGGAAGCCCGCATCGGCCCACTCCGGGCGGGGCGGCGGCGGGGCCGACAGCGCCTGGTCCAACAGGGCAGGTACGGCAGCAGGCGCGATGGCGCCCTCGACGTCCTGCACCGTCGACGGGAAGGCCGGCACGCCCAGGCGGCGCAGCAGGTGAAGCGCCTGGCGATGGTTCAGAGGCGCCGTTTGTGGTTCGAGTCCTGCCTCGATGGCGAGGGGCTCCGTCGGCACGTACGGTCGGTCTGGAGCGGGCGTATGGGCTCGCGGCGTGATGCCGGCCGCCGCGAGGTCGGGGACAGGGTCATCGGGTGCACCGTCGAGCGGCGCAGTGGGCGAGAGACGAAGGAAGGTGCGGCGATGCATGACGGAGGCGCTCGGGGGCGCGGCGAGGACCGGGACAAGCGTGCGACACTAATAAAGACGGGGTTAGCATGAAAAATGTCACAAATTGATGGAAAAAACCCATCTACTCTGCAAAGAAATTGCCATCATGCTGCTGCAAGCCCTCACAAACGTGCTGATGATCTATGTCTGCTATCGATGCCGTCGTCGTCGGGGCCGGTCCCAATGGGCTCGCTGCGGCCGTCACGCTGGCCCGTCAGGGGCTCCGCGTGCATGTGATCGAAGCCAATGCGCACGTCGGCGGGGGAGCGCGGACGGCGGAGCTGACGGAGCCGGGCTTCCGGCACGACCTCGGCTCGGCGGTGCATCCGCTCGGCATCGGCTCCCCCTTGTTCCGAACCCTTCCGCTGGAGCAGCACGGCCTGAGGTGGCTGCATCCGGAGGTGCCGCTGGCCCACCCGCTCGACGACGGTCGGGCGGCGGTGCTGTACCGCTCGCTGGAGGCTACGGCGGAGGCGCTGGGAGTGGACGCAGCGGCGTACCGGCAGCTGTTCGGGCCGCTGGAGCAGCACTGGCAGGCGCTGGCCGATGAGGTGTTGCAGCCCCTCCTGCATCTCCCGCGCCATCCTGTGCTCCTCGCGTCATTTGGCGTGAAGGCTCTTCAGCCTGCCCACAGTTTCGCCGAGCGCTGGTTTGCGACGGAGGCCGGACGGGCGCTCTTCGCGGGACTGGCGGCCCACTCGACCCTCGCGCTGGAGCAGTGGACGTCGGCAGCTATCGGGCTGGTCCTGGGCATGATGGGGCATGCCGTGGGCTGGCCCAGCCCGGCGGGCGGCGCGCAAGCCATCAGCGACGCCCTGGCGAGTTACCTGCGGTCGCTCGGCGGGACGATCGAGACGGGGCGGCGCGTCCAGTCGTTGGATGAAGTGCAGGGTGCCCGCGCCGTCCTGCTCGACGTGACGCCGCATCAGCTTTTGCGCCTGGCCGGAGGTCGCTGGCCGACCTGGTACCGGCGTCGCCTGGAGCACTTCGACTACGGCCCGGCGGTGTTCAAGATCGACTACGCGCTCGACGCTCCGATTCCCTGGACGAACGCGGCCTGCAGGCGGGCGGGCACCATCCACGTCGGCGGCACGCTGGACGAGATTGCGGTGTCCGAGCGGGCGGCGGTGCGCGGTCGTCATGCCGAGCGGCCGTACCTGCTCGTCGCCCAGCCAACCCTCTTCGATGCGACGCGGGCGCCCGAGGGCAAGCACACGGCCTGGGTCTACGCCCACGTGCCGCATCGTTCGCGGGTAGACATGACGTCGCGCATCGAGGCGCAGCTCGAACGCTTCGCGCCGGGGTTCCGAGACGTCGTGCGGACGCGGTACGTATCCAGCCCCACCGAGCTGGAGCGGCAGAACGCCAACCTGGTGGGAGGGAGCATCAACGGGGGAGCGAACGACCTGCTGCACCTGCTCGCCCGCCCGGTCCCGACGCCGACGCCCTATCGCACGCCGCTACCGGGCGTCTACCTGTGCTCGTCCTCGACGCCGCCGGGCGGAGGCGTGCACGGGATGTGCGGCTACCACGCCGCGACACTGGCGCTGCGGGATCTGTTCTGAGGGACGGCGGACGACGGACGGCGGACCGCAGGAGGGTTCGATGGACTTATACCGTTTTCGCTTGACGAAGTCCGGATGGCTGAGAATGTGATGCGTATTGCGTGATGCGTGAACATGCGGTGCTGGAGCGATTGCCTATGCCCATCAGGGACCACGCACCACGACAGGCGACACCAGGATCTGGACATCACCAATCTGAATCCGTATTACCCGATCTGGTCGAAGCCGGTGTACTGGTGCAGCACCTCGGGGAGGCGGATGGAGCCGTCGGCCTGCTGGTTGTTTTCGAGCAGTGCCGCCACGACGCGGGGCAGGGCGAGGCCGCTGCCGTTCAGGGTGTGCACGAAGTCGGTCTTGCCACCATCGGGCCGGTAGCGGATCTGCATGCGCCGCGCCTGGAACGCCTCGAAGTTGGAGATGGAGGACACTTCCAGCCACCGCTCTTGCCCCCCGCTCCACACTTCCAGGTCGTATTTTTTGGCCTGCGTGAAGCCCATGTCGCCCGTGCACATGAGGAGGCGGCGGTAGGGGAGATCCAGTAGGCGCAGCAGCCGTTCGGCGTCCGAGCGCATCTCTTCCAGCGCCGCGTAGCTGGATTCTGGCGTCACGAACTGGAGCAGCTCCACCTTGTCGAACTGGTGCAGCCGGTTCAGGCCGCGCACGTCTTTGCCGTACGACCCGGCCTCGCGCCGGAAGCACGGCGTATAGGCGCACAGCTTGATCGGCAGCGTGTCCGGGTCCAGGATCTCGTCGCGGTACAGGTTGCTGACGGGCACCTCGGCGGTGGGGATGAGGTAGAGGTCATCGCGCGGCACCTCGTACATCAGGTCTTCCTTGTCCGGCAGCTGACCCGTGCCTCGGGCGCTGTCCGCATTCACCATCAGCGGCGCCTGCACCTCGTGGTAGCCAGCGTCGGCGGCCTGGTCGAGGAAGAAGTGGACGAGGGCGCGCTGCAGCTTCGCCCCGCGGCCCATATAGAACGGAAAGCCCGCACCGGTCACCTTGGCGCCCCGCTCGAAGTCGGCCAATTCGTGCCGTTCCAGCAACTCCCAGTGGGGCAGCGGCTCGAAATTGAAGTCCGGTTTATCGCCGTCTTCCTCGACGACCGCGTTGTGCTCGGGCGTCTGGCCGACGGGGACGCTCTCGTGCGGCACGTTCGGCACGTCCAGCATGAGCCGATCCAGCGCCTCCTCCGCCTCGCGGGCTTCGTCTTCGAGCTCCTTGATGCGTTCTTTCAGCCGCCCCGTCTCGGCGATGCGCTCCTGGGCCTCGTCCTTCTTGCCCTCCCGCATCAGCGCGCCGATGTCCTTGGAGATGCGGTTCGAGCGCGCCTGTGCGTCTTGCAGGTCGGTCAACACCTTGCGGCGGTGGGCGTCGCGTTCCAGCACGTCATCCACGAGGGCGCCGTCGCCGAGGCCCTTGTGGCGGATCGCTTCGCGGACGCGCTCCGGATGGTTGCGAATCAGTTGAAGGTCGAGCATCTATCGAAGGTCGAGGGTCGAAGGTCGAGGGTCGAAGGTCGGGGGGCGAGGGGACGGGTCGAGGGGCGAAGGTCGGGGGGCGAGGGTCG
>JAAAOL010000157.1 GCA_009908885.1 Bacteroidota bacterium
ATCGGCGTTTTCGATGGAGCGGGAAACCGGATTCGAACCGGCGACCTTCTGCATGGCAAGCAGATGCTCTACCAACTGAGCTATTCCCGCCTGTTGGCTCGTGAGGACGCGTAGTATAAGGGCGCGCGCTCTTGCCTGTCAAGACGGCATCTCGGCTTCATCAGAAGTCCAAAAGAGCGGCCTCTGCGGCGCGGGCAATATGCAACGACCCGTCGTCTGGGGGGTTCCGCTCAGAAGCCGATCCGGCGCTTCTCCGGCGGCGTCGTGGACGACGGCTCGGGGTCGAGCGGGATGGTCAGCGTCTGGGAAAGCACGGTGCCCCCCTGCGCCGCCCAGAAAGCGCGGCCCGCCTCGTTTTCCGCAAGCACGCCCAGCCGGAGGCGCTCCGCCCCGAGGTCCTCGGACCAGCTGCGGATGGCCGCGACCAGCGCCTGCCCGATGCCGCGCCGCCGGTACGCCGGGTCCACGTACAACTCGTTAAGATAAACTTCCTCGGAGAACGTGTAGATCGGGGGCGGCGCCCAGCGCTGGGCCGTCACGAACCCCACGACGGCGCCTTCCTCTTCAGCCACGACGATGCGGCGCGTCTCGTCCCGCAGCCACTGCGGAAAGTCGTTGTGCCACCGCTCCACGGCATCGTCGGCCATGCCGAAGCGCTCCTCCAGTTCAGCCTGTTCCTCCAGGAGCGCCTGCCATAACTCGGCGAGGTGGGCCTGGTCCTCGCGCTGGGCTCTGCGGGTCGTCATCGACTCAAGCGGATGCTGTGGACGTCTTTACTGCGCGGTGCGCCAGGTAGCCACGCTCGACCAGGAGCTCGGCATTCAGGACGGCGCCGCCCGCCGCCCCGCGCACCGTGTTGTGTACGAGGGCGACGAACTTGGTGTCGAGCACCTCACAGGGCCGAATTCGCCCGATGGAAACTTTCATCCCCTGCCCTTGCTCGGCGTGACGGCGGGGCTGCGGGAAGTGGGGCTCGTCGAACACCTGAACGAGCGCGTCCGGCGCACTCGGCAGGTTCAAGTCGGCGATCGGGCTCTGGTAGCCCTCGAAGGCAACCCGGACGGCGTCCGGCGTGGCTCGTGCCGCCAGCTTGACCGAGACGCACAGCATGTGCCCGTCCAGCACGGGCACGCGGTTGCACTGGGCACTGACGGTGAGCGTGGCGGGGTCCACCCGGCCGTCCCGCAGCGTACCCAGCAGCTTGCGCGGCTCGGCCACCATCTTCTCCTCTTCCCCACCGATGTACGGGACGACGTTGCCCAGCGCATCCAGCGAGGCGACGCCCGGATAGCCCGCGCCCGAGAGCGCCTGAAGCGTGGTCACCTGCACCTGCTCCACCCCGAACGCGTCGACGAGGGGCTTGAGCGCACAGACGAGACCGACGGTCGAGCAGTTGGGATTGGTAACGATGAAGCCGCCGCCCGGCCACTGCTGGCGGTCGATAAGGGCAGCATGGTCCGGGTTGACCTCAGGGATGAGGAGCGGCACGTCGTCCTCCATCCGGTAGTTGCGGGCGTTCGAGATGACGGGATAGCCCGCCTCGGCGAACGTCCGCTCAATCTCGCCCGCGACGCTCGAACTCAGCCCGGAAAACACGAAGTCGCAGCCGACGCCCGGCGCGCCGAGGACGACCTCCCGATCCGCGAGGGCCTTGGGGATGGGTGTCGTCCCGATCCAGTTGGCCGCCGTGCGGTACGGTTTGCCCGCCGAGCGCTCGGACGCGGCCAGGACGGTAATCTCGAACCAGGGATGGCCCTCCAGAATTTCGACGAACTTCTGTCCGACGGCGCCGGTGGCTCCCAGAATGCCTACGCGATAGGGTCGTTGCATGGAAAGTGCATACGGATTGACGAATGTACTACGACGGACGCGCGGGGTCGTCCGAGGGGGCCTCGCTCGCCGACCGCTCGGCGTCGATCTGCCGGATGAGTCGCACGGTGAGGACACTCAGGAATACGACGCCGAGGACGAGGGCGCCCCACAGCAGGTAGCGCGACCAGGGCACTTCGTCGGCCACCGTCAGGCGCGACGGGCCGCCGAGCGTGACCGTGTCGGCCACCGTGGCGAGCGGCTGTCGCAGCACGGCGTCCTCGGGGCCGGGCAACAGCCGCAGGATGTCGCGGGCGCTGAAATCGGACGCTGCGACGCCCGCACTGCCGAAGGCGACCGTGAAGGGCGCGGCGCCGCGCGCGACGAACAGCAAGCGCTCGGGCGTCCAGCCGAGTCGCAACGTTGGCGTCCCCTGCCCGAGACCACCACCCGCCGGATCAACGTCCATCCGCCAGAAACGATCCGTGGTGCGCGGAATGACGAGGGGTGGCGTCGTCAGCTCACGGCCTTCCAGTTGCAGGCGGTAGACGAGGCCGTCGTAGCGCGTTTGCCACGGTCCGTCTGTCTGCGCGGCAGAGGCCAGTGTGACGCGGGCCAACGTGTTCGGCTGGGGTAGCGTGACGTCGACCCGCTCCACCGGCAGCACACCGTCCTGATCGAACAGATACCGCGCGGGCTCGGCGTCCTTCGGCGCCAGGGCGACCCACTGCCGCTCGGGCTCGGCCGCCTCATCCAGCACCGCCTGCACCTGCTCCACCGGTGACCAGCGTGCGGTGCTCGGCCACGTCAGGCGGATATACCGCGCCTGCCGCGGCGGCAACGCGATCTCGTTCTGGAGCAGCGACTGCCCCGCATACTCCATTCGCGCCAGCGTCGCCGTGCCCCACGTCTGCCAGCGCTGCAGATCGTCGCTCGTGGCCACCTCGACCTCGGCGAGCACGTTCCGCGCGGAATCCGGCCAGGTGACGATGAGCCGTTCTACCGGCGCCTCCAATCCGCTGGCATCCAGCAGATAGGCCCGCACCGGCTGCCTTCGCACGACGGCGTCACGCTCGCGCACCTCGACCAACGCGCCCGCCTCCGTGCGCCGCACCTGGATGGTCAGGTCCCCGACGGGCACGCGCTCCGCTCCACGGATCGGAAACCGCGGCAGCGTCACCGGGACCGGGGACGCCGGACGGTGCAGGCCCCTGCGATACAGGGCATGCGGCACCTCCTCCCCGCTGGCGTTAAACACCCGCACATCGGCCAGGTCGTCCTGCGTGACCGTCCGGTAGACGAGTGGAGGCACCAGGACCACCTGCACGGCTTCCCCGTCCACCACGTCGAGCTGCAGCCCACGCGCGAAGTCGTCTGGCTGGACGGACTGCGTCTGCGCGAGCGCAGGGCTCCCACAGGTCAGCAGGCTGGCGAGCAGGAGGACAACATAACGGCGCATCATACGGTCGAGGGCGATGAATCAGTAGCATCGAGGTCGGTCGCGGAGGCGCGTTCCGGCGGGACCGGCGCGAGGTAGCCGACGAGCAAGAGCAGCACGCCCACGACGAGGAACGTGGCGATACGCGCGACGGTGCCGATGCTGGAGAGATCCACGACGAAGAGTTTGACGACCGTAATTCCCAGCAGCACGGCGGCCACGATCCACGGCGTCCGCCCGCCGCGCCGGGCCGCTACCGCCATCGTCGTCACCGACAGCGTGGTCCAGAAGATGGTGAGGGCCGTCTGAAACGCCGTCGCGTCGAGGAGCGCCGCCCCCTCGTAGGGCACGCCGGCCCAGACATGCACCGAGCGGGCGAGCGTAGCGTTGAGCGCCAGGAACGCAGCCCCCGTCAACGCCCAGAGCAGAATCCGACGGAGCCGCACACCGCCGAAGTCGTCCAGCCGCTGCCGGGCCGTCCG
Organism: Bacteroidota bacterium; assembly: GCA_009908885.1. Classification (GTDB taxonomy): domain Bacteria; phylum Bacteroidota; class Rhodothermia; order Rhodothermales; family JAAAOL01; genus JAAAOL01. The sequence goes on from JAAAOL010000157.1 coordinate 3,730, forward strand.
ATACCAGAGTACCCCCACGAGCGCTCCGGCCCCGAGGAGCAGGTCGGCGGGGTTGAGCAGCGGCAGATAGGTGAGCGGCGCCGGATCGGCTGCGGAGGTCAGGCTGAGCCCGACGCTCCACCCGAGCAGGACGACGAGCAGCGGGATCGTGCCGAGGCGCAGATACGCCCCCCTGCGGACGCCCAGCGGCCAACTCTCACGGCGCGCCCCGACGAGGAGGACGGCGAGCAGCGCGACGATCACGACGCCCCAGGCGAGGTCCAGCCAGACGGACCCTTCCGGAGCCAGCTGCCCGATGCCCCAGTATGCCTCCCAGACGGCGAGCAGCGTGATGAGCCAGAGGCCGCCCGCGTGCTGCAGCCGTCGCAGGCCCGGCGCCAGGTCCTCCTCGAAGGTCCGCAGCGCGATATAGTGGACGATGAGCGCCAGCGGCCAGGCGACGACCCCACCCGCCTCGAACGGATGGTCGAGCCCGATGACGCCGAGCGTCAGCAAGACGACGAGCGCAGGCAGCATCAGCAGCGCGGGCGCCCGCATCGCTCGCCACCGGAGCAACCTGCTGATCGCCGTCGCGCCGAGGGCCGTCAGCGCCACGAAGGCCACGACGCCCTGAAAGGCCAACTCGCCGTCGAAGTTATCCAGAAACTGAACGACCTCGACGATGCCCCCCAGGAGCCACCACACCAGGCCGATACTGAGAAAGACGATCTCCAGCGGCGCTTCCCAGGATGCCAGCCGCGCGCGATCGCGCTGTGTCAGATAGGCCGAGGCGAGCGCCGCGAGGCTGAGCGCCAGCATGCTCATGTAGAAGCGATTGAAGACGGTCGGCAGATTGCCGTAGTCGTCCAGCACCGTGAGCAAGGCCACGCCCGCCGCCAGTTGCAGCGCCCAGCCGCCCAGCCGCACCAGGCGGCGTCGCTGCCGGAGGCCGAGCCAGACGAGCGCCCCGCCTTCCAGCGCCCATCCCGCGCTCGTCCACGCCGCATCGACGGCGAAGGGCAGCACCATCGTACCCAGCGCCAGGCCGATGCCCGCGAAGGCCTCGACCAGCATCCGGATGGTCTCCGGCGCGCGGCGGTAGAGGGCCCAGGCCGCGAAGGCATAGAACACGCCGAAGCCAAACGCGCTCCACGCCAGCCCGAACGCATACGGCTGTACCAGCACCGCCTGAATCGACAGCACCGCCACCGGCAGGCCGAAGACCAGGGTGCCATCGACCACGTCCTTCACGTCCGGACGCCGGTGGCGCGCATGCAGCAGACCAATCGCGAAATATATCAGGAAGAACACGACGAGAAACGGCTCCGTCGTAACGAAGAGCGTGGGCTCGTACGACTGGCTGACCCACAGCCCGGCGATGCCGAACGTGCAGAAGAAGCCGACCAGGTTCAGCGGGCGCCACGGCTTAAACCACGCGATCCCGACGACGGCAGCATTTAGGACGAGGTAGTAGCTGAACAGCGCCACGTGGCTCCCCTCGCCCGTCGTGGCCAGCACGGGCGCGAAGAAGCCGCCCAGCAGGGCCAGGATGGCGAGGCTCTGCGCATTCTGCAGGATCGCGATGGTCGCGCCCAGCGCCGCCGTGCACACCAGCAGTGCGAACGCGGCTCCGCTCGGGAGCAGCGCGTACAGCCGGAAGGCCGCGAACACGGACAGGTACAGGATCGCGATGCCGCCGCCCTGCAACGCCAGCCCCACGTCCGCCCGCCGCTCGCGCAGCCGCCAGCCGACGGCCACCAGCGCCATCCCGGCCAACGCCGTCAGTGCGAGGCGCAGCTCGACCGGGAAGTAATCGTTGTCGACGGCGTACTTGACAAGGAAGGCGAACCCGAAGAAGAGCACCACGATGCCGACCCGCACCAGCGTGTTGCCACCGAACAGGAACGCCTTGACCTGCTGAAGGACGCCAGGCTCCGACGCCTCGGGGGCACGATCCGCTACGGCAGGAGGGCGGTCCGATCTGGACCGTAGGGCGGCCTCCTCGACGGACGGCGGGACGTCCTCCTCGGAGGGTACAGACGGACGGTCCTCCGCTGGCACCTCTCCGGACGCCGATTCATCGACGACTTGCTCCGATTCCTTCGAGGCTGCGGACACCGACGGTCGGGGCGATTCGGAGGTCTGCTCTAGCATCGCGGGTTGGTCTTCGGAGCGAGAGCGGCGCACGTCATCGCGGAGGGCTGCCAGCAGCTGCCGTTGCTCGCGCTGCTCCCAGAGCAGATAGCCCACCAGCGCACCCAGCACGAAGGCCTCGGGCTCCAGGAGCCAGGCGGCAAGAAGGCCTACGATGGCGGCGACGATGAACTTCATGGCGGAGCGAACCCGGCGAAAAGGGCGGTCACAGGAAGACGACGAGCGCCCCAATATACAGATTGCCTCCGGTGTTCTGCGAACGGCCCGGCCACGCCAGATCCCCGGAAACCCCCGCAGCCCCATCCCCCCTATCGCAGAGCCCTTGTTTTTTATTACCTTGGTGGGTCATGGTCAGCACCTTCCACGTGCGACCTGATTCGGACCACGCTCTCAACCACCGACCCCTTCCCCTGCTGATGGCCGCTGACCGCGAACCCCTCGACGGAGCTGACGTCGCCTGGCTCCGCATGGAGCAGCCCACGAATCTGATGATGATCGCCGGGGTGCTCATCTTCGACGATCCCCTCCAGATCGACACGCTCAAGGAGATCCTGGCGGAGCGGATGCTCATCTACGATCGCTTCCGGCAGCGCGTGCGCAACCGCCGGGGGACGCCGTACTGGGAGTTCGACCCCCACTTCGACATCGACCTTCACGTGCACCGTACGGCCCTCCCGGGAGCGGGCGGCAAGCCGGAGCTGCAGGAGCTGTCGAGCGACCTGATGAGCACGCCGCTCGACTTTTCGAAGCCGCTCTGGCAGATGCACCTCGTGGAGAACTACAACGGCGGCAGTGTGGTCATCGTGCGCATGCACCATTGCATCGGCGACGGCATCGCGCTGATCCACGTCATGATCTCGCTGGCCGACGAGTATTTCGACCCGTCCCGTGTGCCCTCGCTGGCGGAGGACGATGGGCGGGGCGGACGCATCAGTCGCCTGCTGCGACCGATTACGAAGGCGGTCACGTCTACCTTGGACACTGCCGAGGCCATCGTGGACGAGGGCGTCAGCCTGCTCAACCCGAGGCACCTCCTCAAGCGCGCCAAGCAAGGCATGAGCATCGGCGCGGCCACGAGCCGCCTGCTGCTGCTGCCACCGGACTCCGACACCGTCTTTCGCGGTCCCCTGTCGGCCAACAAGCGGGCGGCGTGGTCTGCCCCCATCCCCCTTCCCACGATCAAAGCCATCGGGCACCGCGTGGACGCCAAGATCAACGATGTCCTGGTCTCGGTGGCGACGGGCGCCCTGCGCCGCTACCTCCAGGCCCACGACGCCCCTGGTGAGGACGTGCACATCCGCGCCGTCATCCCGGTCAACCTGCGTCCGCTGGAGAAGGCCCACGAACTGGGCAACCGGTTCGGACTGGTCTTCCTGACGCTACCCATCGGCATCGCTGAGCCGCAGGCGCGGCTGATGGAGGTGAAACGGCGGATGGATCGCATCAAAGGCTCCTCCGAGGCGGGCGTCATCTTCGGCCTGCTGCAGGTGGCCGGGAGCGGCCCGGAAGAGGTGCAGGAGCAGCTGGTGGACATGCTCGGCGCCAAGGCGTCGGCGGTGCTGACGAACGTCCCGGGCCCACAGGAAGAACTGCACATCGCCGGGAGCACCCTGACGAACGTGATGTTCTGGGTGCCCCGCGCTGGCACCGTCAGCCTCGGGCTCAGCATCCTGAGCTACAACAGACAGGTGCAGTTCGGCGTCGCCACCGATGCCGCCCTCGTCGACGACCCGGACACCATCGTCCAGGCCTTCGAAGACGAGTTCGAGGCGCTCAAACGGCAGTTCCTGAGCGGCAAGGCCTCGTAGGTGAGATCACGTTGACCATTTTCGCTCGGCGATGTCCGGATAGCTCAGCGCGTGATGCGTAATGCGTGAGCGCCCTCTATCGAAGCGTCTCCTCTCACCCTCCACGCAACACGAACCACGGCGTGGGACCTCGGAAATCCTGACGTCTTTAATCTGAATGAGGTGTAGACGGTTGCGTGCGGGGCAGCCGCAAAGGCAACGGTCGTGCGCAGCCCATCACGCCCGCAGACGCCCCCCTGACCAAAACAGGCGATACAGCCGCGCGGGCCGCATCGCCTGAAGAGGTACTTGAACTGACCGGCTGTAATCGTTAGCTGCCGGAGACTATAGCTCGCCGTACGTGAAGCTATCTTGCACCGAGCCGTCCTGGCGCTGCACGATGAGTTGACTCGGCTCGTGGTCCCCGGCGACCGTCCGTCCCGCCTCCATGGCCTCTTTCTTGGTGCCATGTACGCTGGTGGCCCGGTCCGCGCCTTGCTTCTGCACGGCCCAGCCGTCCGGGTGCGGCACGACCTCGTAGACCGCGCGCGAGACGGCCTCGGACACCGGAGCGCCTTCTTCGATGTCATTCGCCAGCGCCTCGACGCGGTGCGCCAGCTTGTCGACGCGGCCGGAAAGCCCCTTCACCTCGTCGCGGACGAGGCCGCTGAGGCGGGTCAGGACGTTCTCCAGCGAGGCCTCCACACTGTCGATGCGCTTGTCGATCCCGCTGCGCGCCTCCTTCCCTCGTTCGGCGGCCTTCTCGACGGAGGCTTCGACTTTCTTCTTCGCCTCGCCCAGGTCCTTGACCCGGTCTTTCTCCCACGTCTCGCCTTTCCTGACGAGGTCGTTGAAGACCTTGCCGCCCTCCTCCTGCACGGAGGCCAGCGCGCCGAGACCCGCCAGCCAGATTTCACGCGCCCGGCCCGCGACCTCGTCCGGCAGATCGCCGAGGCTGAACGCCTTGGACGGCTTCTTGTCTTTCGCCTTCTTCCCGGCTTTGCCCTTCTTCGTGGTGATGGTCACTTTCTTCTTCGCCATGACGGCACCTCCATTCCTCGCATGATTGGAACGCGTTGCGGGGTGAACCGGCAGAGTCCCTGGTCACTGCTCGCTCTGCCTACATCCCATTTAACGGACCGGCCCCTCAGTATGTTTTTTCGATCCGCGCCGCGACGTCGCTCATCCCGTTGAGCACGCCGATGTTGGTCATGATGCGGAGCTTCGGCCCCTCGATCTGATAGTCGGGCGAGGCCAGCGCCTGCATGACGCCCATCTCGCCGCGGTCCAGCTTGCACCACGTCGCGTAGTCCGCCGTGGCCCGCGCCATGCCCTCGCTCTTGTCGAACGGGTCGTTGCGCATGTCTTCCGAGGGCGCGTCGTCGATCCAGAGGTCGACGCCCACCACCTCACCCTCCTCGAAGTGGTACGCCGCTTCGACGTCTTCGTCGGTGGGCGCATCCAGGCAACGCAAGATGATGGTCTCGGAGAAGCCGCGGGCGGTGCGCTGGAACTCCGCGTCCTCGTTCATTCGCTCGACGAAGACCTCGATGAACTCGGGCGACCAGTACTGGGGGGCGTCAGACATAACGTTGGGGAATCAGGTAGGAATCGAACGATGGGCGAATACGACGTTGCGACGACGGGCGAGGCGATCAGGCAGGCGCCTCGGAGGCCGCGCTGCGTCCGTAAAGCACCTCCTCCAGCGACTGCGTGCGGGCCTTCTGGATGCGTTGATAGCGCTTGTTGAACTGCGCCGTCCCGAAGTCGACGAACTCGTCCACGTCCAGCCCGAACGGGATGGCCTCGCCGTAGGGCGCGAGCGACTGGCCGATGTGCTGGATGGCCACGAGCACCAGCCGGTTCATCTGCGCGTCGATCACGGACCAGAGCGCGTCGCCGTGTTCAGCGACGAGGCGGGAGAGCAGAAAGACGCCGTAGGCTACGTGCCGAGACTCGTCGCGCTGGATGTTGTGGATGAGGGCCTTCATGCCCGGCATGATGCCGACCCGGTCGAGGACGGTGTAGTAGGCGTGGTACCCGGTCTCAGCCAGGACGCCTTCGGTAATCATCTGATAGACGACCGAGGCCTCGGCCAGTGCCTCCGGCGAGGGGTCGGACAGCAGCCGCTGCATGGCCCGGGGCTGCTCGTCGAAGAAAATCTGGCGATAGGCGGGCGTAAAGTAGTGCTCCAGGTCGCCACGGGCCTGCGTCACCTCGGTCAAGAACCGGCTGAAGGCATCGACGTGCTTGGCTTCTTCCCAGAGGTACGACGTCAAGAACATCTCCTCCTCGATCCGCTCCTCCCGCGCCATGACCTGCAAGAGCGGGAGCAGGTCGTACGCAACCGACTCCTCCCCGCCCTGAAACTGGGCGGTCAGGCGAAGGATGAGGTCGCGCTCCTCGTCGTCCAGGTGCTGCCAGTCTTCAGCATCGGGGCGCAGGTCGACGTCCGCCGGGTTCCAGATCCCCAGCGTTTTGGCCTTCTCCCAGAGGCGCATCGGGAACAGATCAAGGTCGAGCCCCTGCCGGGCGGTCTTCAGGGTCGTGCGGTAGGTATCCATGCGATGCCTCAGCCTACGATACAATCGTGTCTGCAAGGAACGTCGCCGGGTGGCGAAAAGTCAATAGAGCCGATCCCTGATTCAGCGATGCGCCCATGCCCCACCCCACCCTGCACGACGATGGTCATACGGTCACGCTGGACCTGCACGGCGCGACGGTCGAGGAAGCGCTGCGCCTCGTCATGCGCGTCGTCCTGGAGGCCGAGCACCGCGGGCGCAGCACGCTCAAGGTCATCCACGGGCACTCGACGAGCGGCGGGCGACGGCGCACCATCAAGCAGGCGCTGCACGACGAACTCGACGCGGGCGGCCTGGCCCACTACGGCCCCCGCGTCTTTCGCGCCCACGGCCACCTCCTGCTCTCGCTGGATGCCACCGCCAGCGTGGACTCGTCCCGCATTCGCATGACGGACGTCGCCCCCTGAATCCAGACGCTGAAACGTCGCCGGACTACGGGCGACTCAGTAAGAGGGACCACTGCCGGATGTCCTGCGGCGGTCCCTCAGCGGTCGCCTTACGGCACAGCCGATGCGCCAGAAATATCGTCGCGTGCTGACGATTGGCTCGAACCGATTCCCGGCGTTCAACGTATCTTAACAACTGGTGAACTAGACGACGGCCATCACGATGTCAACGCATCCGACCATCGGCATCACGACCTCGCTGGAGGATGACACGCAGCTGGTCTCGCGCGACTACGTGCGGGCGGTGGAGGCTGCGGGCGGCATACCGCTTCTCGTCCCCATGCCCGCCGAGGACGCGACCCTGGAGGCCGTGGCGGAGGTGCTCGACGGCCTGGTTATCATCGGCGGGCCAGCGCTGGCGGACGGGCTCACCGGCACGCTTCCGGACGACCTCGACCCGCCTGCGCCGGACCGCCTGCGCGCCGATCGGGCCATCCTCCGGGCCGTGCGCCGCGACGACAAGCCCGTGCTGGGCATCTGTTACGGCATGCAGCTGCTTAACGCGGAGGCAGGCGGGACGATATACGGGGATGTCGAGGGGCAGGTCGAGGGCACCCAGACGCACAGCCAGAAGCGCGGCGCGACCACGCACCCGGTCACCTTCGAGCCGGGATCGCACCTGCACCGCCTCCTGGGGCCGGACCCGGTGACCGTCAACACGCGCCACCTGCAGGCGGTGTGCTCCGTCGGGGCGCCGTTTCGCATTGTAGGACGAGCCCCCGATGGCGTGATCGAGGCTATCGAGTCGCCCGACGGCGCCCTGATCGGCGTCCAGTTTCACCCGGAGCGGATGGGCGCCGCCATGAGGCCGCTCTTCCGGCACCTCGTGCGCCACGCCGCCCGTCGTCACCTTCAGCCGTCCTGACGCGGTCCAGCTGACCGCCGCACTACTTAACGAGACGTTGTACCATGGCTGACCACCTCTCTCCCGCTGATGCGGCTTCCGACGCCTCGACCCCGGAGCGCAACCGTCGCAACTCCGGCTGGCGCAGGGTCGGTGTGGTGGTGCTGCTCCTCGTCCTCCTGCCCGTCGGCGCGATGCTGAGTGGCAACGTGGACTTGCTGGCGCGGTCGCTCTGGCAGCAACTCGTCCAGCCGGACCCCGCCCCCGCGCCTGCCGTGACGTCCGCTCCCGCCCCGACCGCCCGGACGCTCACCTTCGCCGAGCACGCCGGACATCCGGATCGGGCCTTCAGCCCGTACTTCGGCACCCCGCTCACGCAGGCCCAGCGGCTCCTGCCCGCCCCGCAGCGCCTCCCCGCCTTCCGTGACCTGCTGGACCTCTACGTCACCCGGCAGAGCCAGGACGACAACTTTACCATCCGCGTGCTGGACACCCGCACCGACAGCCTCCTCGAACTGCACGTGCTGGAGGAGGCCCGGAACACCTATCGGGAAACCGGCACGGCCGACTGGCCCGAGATCGACCGGGAGCGGCGGCAGCGCACCCGCGCCCTCGTCAAGAAATACGCGCAGCGGGGCATCCCCCGGGACGCCATCCAGGTCAAGTGGGGCCGCGCGAATCAGGTGTTGGAAGCCCGCGAACGGGACGCCCCGTTCATTGAGTACGAGATGCGGCTGGCCGACTACCTGAACCTGAGCCTGCTCGCCACCGAGATCGGCACGGTGGAGACCTTCAACCAGGACCGCCTGGTCTCGTCGGTCGGCGCGCGCAGCCGCTACCAGATGATGCCGTACATCCTGCGGCAGCGCGGCATCCATCACTACGCCCTCCCGACGGCCTACGGCAAGACGGTCAAGGTGTACGAGGCCTGGCACCCGCTGCTCACGATGGAGCCCGCCTTCACGCTGCTGCGCGGCTACGTGAATGCGGTGGGTCACGAGATTCCCGGGCTGTCGGCCTACCACACGGGGCCGGGCAACATCTTCTCGGTTTTCCGGATGTACCTCGCCGACGACGCCCTCACGCAGGTCTATGGCGTCTCGGTCGTCGATGCCTACATCTGGGCACTGACCGACGGCTTCGACACCGTCTCGGACCGGACGACGTTCCGCACCTACTCCCGCGGCTACGTGCCGAGCGGCTATGGCTCGCTGAAGGCGACCGACCAGTTGCCCATCGACACGAGCCGCACCTTCCGGGGCGAGCGCGTCCAGGTAGCCGCCGACGCCCGCGTCTACCTGAGCGACCTCCTCCGCCTGCTCGATGAAAGCACCGTACGGCTCGACTGGAACGATCAGCCCGACTCGCTCAGCCTGTACGACCGCTTCCGGGCGATGAACCCGCACTTCGTCCTCCCCGAGGCCTCCGACGGCGACGTGCCTGCGAAAGGCGACGTGCTCCTGACCGCCGAGCGCGAGGACATCCCCGTACGCTTCTTCCTCCCCCTCGGCGCCACGCATGTCGTCAATGGCGCCGGGACCCGGCTGCTGGACGAGAATGCCACCTTTCGCTTCGACGAGGACACGTACCGCCCGCCTCCCAACGGCGAGGTGACGGTGTGGGACCAGCAGTACCAGGAGGTGCTGCGCGACATCGAGCACTTCGGCTTCACGGAGGAAAATCGGGACCGCCTGCGCGTGCTGCGCGACCGCTTCGCGTACCTGGCCGCTGAGACGCCGACCCACTACCGCGAAGTCCAACTCGACGTCATCGAGACGCACCTGCGGCTGTGGGAGTTCGAGGGCTGGGAATTGCTGGCCGAGGCCGTACCGGCGGTGCGGGGAACGCTGCGCCTCCCGGTGCGCCCGCCCGATCCGCTGCAGACGCCTTCTTCCCCGAGTACGGCGCCCCTCGCCCCGTAGCGGCGGCGACTTACCGGTCCAGGCGCTCCAGCCGATCGCCCTGCAGGATGGTGCCGCCCCGCTCGACGATGAACAGCGCCCCCCGGTGCCGCTCGCGGCTGACGACAGCGAAGGCCTCGGGACTGGTCCGGTCGCGAAAGACGGTGCACGGCTGATGCGGGCGGGGACTGCGGGCCAGAATCACCTCGTCGCCCACGGCCACCCGGTCGCCCGGTTCGAGGGTAGCG
>JAAAOL010000433.1 GCA_009908885.1 Bacteroidota bacterium
TGCGGAACTCGTAGTCGAAGTCGCTGACCTGCCGCAGGCCGCGCACCAGCGCGATGGCGCCGCGCTCGCGGGCCCGATCCACCAGCAGCCCTTCGAAGGCCGACACCGAGACGCCGTGCAAGTGCTGCGTGCAGTCCTCGATCAGGGCGCACCGCTCCTCGACGGAAAGCAGCGGCGCCTTGCTGGCGTTGATGGCCACGGTCACCTCGACCTGGTCGAACAGGCGCGAGGCCCGCTCCAGCACGTCGAGGTGGCCGAACGTAAACGGATCGAAGGTGCCGGGGTAGAGTGCGAGAGCCATGGACGGTCATTCATTACGGCGGGGATCCCTGCGTCGGAAGATAGACGCCACGGCGTCCACTGTCTACCCACGCGGTGGGCCTCTACCCGGCGGCCAGCGTGAGCGGGGCAGCACGCTCGGCGTCCTGTGCCTGTGCCTCGCTCCAGGCCCTCCAGTACCTTCCGAAGCGCTCGACCAGTGCCGACGGCTCCTCGGCATAGACGCGCAGCCCCAGCGGACGTGACCGCGCCTGCAACTCGCCGCGGCGACGGTCCATGAGGCCGAGGAAGGCTTGCAGGTGATCGAGGTCGCCGAACACGTCGGGCTCCTCGTCGATGACGCTTTTGAGTTCGGCGAGGTCGTGGTCGTCGCCCAGCAGGTCCGTCAGGTCGTGGAGCTTGTGGCGGCGCTCGTTGACCAGCGGGTCCCAGAGGTTGCGCAGCAGCTTCATGTGGTAGCGGTGATACTTGGCCCGCTTGCGCCACTCGTGGAAGTTCTCGTCCGACGGGTCGTCGTAAGCACGCCGTTGTCCTTTCCAGCCGCGCTTGTACGTCTTCTGGAGCCCGTCGCGCACGGCGTCGTAGCCGTCGACCGGAATCTGCCAACGTTGGACCCGGTCCTGCGCCTCCACCAGCGTCTCCCGAAACGCTGCGAGCCGCTCGTCCACGTCCTGCCGCTCCATGAGCGCCGTGCGGCGGTCGGTGAGCGTGCGCCGGATCGGCCCGAAGGCGCTCCGGTCCACCTCCTCGGCAAAATGATCCATCAGCGCGTCGTAGGCCTCCAGATACGCCGTCGCGTCGCGGGCGTCCGAGACGGTGCGGGCCACGTCGCGGAAGATGGTGTTCTCGCGGTCGTAGAGGTCCGGCACGGCAGGGCGAACGAGGCGCACCAGCCCCCGCAGCTTCTTGCACCGCTTGCGGATCTGGTGGATCGTCTCGTGCACGCCGAGGTCCGGGTCGTCCATCTCGCCCAGTGCTTTCTGCAGTTGCTCCTGGGCGATGCGCCGGACGCCCTCAGCGACGGATTCGTCGGGTTCGAGACGGTAGGACATAGCAGGATAACATGTGGTGGAGCGTATTTTGAAGATCTATCGGCGCTCTGCCGAATTGTTGCCTACTGCCCGTCGAGATTACAGGCCGTGCACAGGTCGATGAACCTCATGCGCGGCGGCTCGTTCTGTAAGCCCTCTCGGTGCTCTCCGCTCTCGCTCCCCGTAACGCATGGCCCCCTCGTCGCAACATAAGCCCAACGATCCGCCCGCCTCGGGCGCGCGCTCGGCGTCGGACCCGCTCGACGTCGAGGCGATCCTCAGTGGCGACCGGCGCGCTTTCGAGCACCTGGTGCGCAAAGAAAGCCCCCGGCTGTTCCGCGTGATCGTGCGGATCATCCGCGACGACGACGAAGCGCAGAGCATCATGCAGGAGACGTTCCTCCAGGCCTACCAGCGGCTCGACACGTTTCGGGGCGACGCGAAGCTGACGACCTGGATCTACGCCATCGGCATCAACCAGGCCCGGGCGGCCCTCCGCAAGAAGCGGCGGACGAACCCGATGGAAGAGGCCGACATGGAGCGCCTCCAGCCCTCGTTTAACAAAGGCATGTACGCCGAGCCGCCGAAGGAGTGGGATCCGCAGAAGATGGCGGAGCGCTCCGAGCGGCAGCGCCTGGTGCGCGAGGCCGTCGACCAGCTGCCGGAGAACTACCGCACCGTCGTCATCCTGCGCGACCTGGAAGAACTCTCCACCGCCGAGGCCGCCGACATTCTGGGCATCAGCGAGGGGGCGACCCGCGTGCGGCTCCACCGCGCCCGCAAGGCCCTGCGCAGCATCCTCGCGTCGCACTTCGAGGACCGCGCCACCTAGCTGCCTCGCCACTCCCGCCCCACTCGCTCTATCCCACACTCCGCCCTGCTCCTATGAGCCTGTTTACCGACATCCGCCGCCTCTTCATGCTGTCCTGCGAGGATGTCAACGACTTCATCGTCGAGTACCTGGACGGCACCCTCGACGACCGCACGCGCCGCCGCTTCGAGAAGCACATCGCCAACTGCCCGGCGTGCAGCACCTACCTGGACCAGTACCGCGAGACCGTCACCCTGGTAAAGGAAGAGGCCGACGCGGACGTGCCCGAGCCGCCCGAGGAACTGGTGGACGCCACGCTGGACTTCCTGCGCCAGCACTACGACGACGCCGCAAAGAACGGCGCCAGCTAACGCACGCCCTACGCCGAGAGAACCGAGGCGGCACGTCTCCGTTGTGATGGTCTGATTGCCTCGTTGCCTCCTCCGGCTCCGCCTGTTCGCGCGCCTTGCCTGCTTCCCCATCCACGTCTGACTCGACCGACGCCGACGCGTCGCCCGCGGACCGCGCCCTCGTCATCATCCCGACGTACAACGAGGCCGCTAACATCGAGACGGTGGTGGAGCAGACGCTCGCGCTGCCCGAAGCGCTCCACGCCCTCATCATCGACGACGGCTCCCCGGACGGCACGGCGGGTCGCGTGCGGACGCTGCAGGAGACCTACCCGGACCGGCTGCACCTCATCGAGCGGGCGGGCAAACTGGGCCTCGGGACGGCGTATAAGCGCGGCTTTCGCTTCGCGCTGAGGCGGGGCTACACGTTCATCTGCGAGATGGACGCCGACCTGTCGCACAACCCGGACGACCTGTCGCGCCTCATCGCGCCGGTGCGGGCGGACCGGGCCGACCTCGCCATCGGCTCCCGCTACGTGGACGGCGTGCGCGTGATGAACTGGCCGCTCTCGCGCCTCATCCTGTCCTACGGCGCCGGGATCTACACGCGCGCCATCACCCGCCTGCCGGTCTACGACGTGACCGCCGGCTTCAAGTGCTACCACCGCCGCGTGCTGGAGGCCATCGACCTAGGCCGCGTCAAATCCAACGGCTACTCGTTCCAGGTGGAGATGAAGTATCGCGCCTGGAAGCGCGGCTTTCGCCTGGTGGAGGTGCCCATCGTGTTCACCGAGCGCACCGAGGGGCAAAGCAAGATGAGCAAGCAGATCGTCCGCGAGGCCGCCTTCAAAGTGTGGGAACTGCGACTGCGTGATCTTTTCGGCAAACTCTGACCGGACTTTGGATTTTGGGTTCGGGATTTTGGATTCTCTCGTTCGAACGTCCTTCGATACCTGCTCGACACCCCTTTACACCGACCCTCACCCACGGAATATGGCCTACACCCACCTCACCCCGCCCACCGACGGCGAACGCATCACCAAGTCCGGCGACGCCCTGCACGTGCCGGACCGTCCGATTCTGCCTTTCATCGAGGGCGACGGCACCGGCCCTGACATCTGGCACGCCGCGCAGCACGTCTTCGACGGCGCCGTGGAGAAAGCCTACGGCGGCGAGCGCGAGATCGTCTGGTTCGAGGTCTTCGCCGGCGAAAAGTCGCACCGCACATACGGCGAGTGGCTGCCCGATGACACGCTGGAAGCCATCCGCGAGTACCTCGTCGCCATCAAGGGCCCGCTCACCACGCCCGTCGGCGGCGGCATCCGGAGCCTGAACGTGGCCCTGCGCCAGCGGCTCGACCTGTACGCCTGCGTGCGCCCCGTGCGCTACTTCGAAGGCGTCCCCTCGCCCGTCAAGGAGCCGGAGCTGGTGGACATGGTCATCTTCCGCGAGAACTCGGAAGACATCTACGCCGGGATCGAGTTCAAGGACGGCACCGACGAGACCGAGCGCTTCAAGCAGCTCTTCCAGGAGGCGTTCCCGACCAAATTCGACAAGATCCGCTTCCCCGACTCCAGCGGCATCGGCGTCAAGCCCATCTCGCAGGAAGGCACGGCGCGGCTCGTGCGGTCGGCCATCGAGCACGCCATCGAGCGCGGCTACGACAGCGTCACGCTCGTCCACAAGGGCAACATCATGAAGTTCACCGAGGGCGCCTTCCGCGACTGGGGCTACCAGGTGGCGAAGGACGACTTCGGCTCCGAGGACCTGAACGGCGGCCCGTGGCAGGTCATCACGACCGACGACGGCCACGAGATCATCGTCAAGGATGTCATCGCCGACGCGTTCCTCCAGCAGATCCTGACGCGCCCCGCCGAGTACGACGTCATCGCCACGATGAACCTGAACGGCGACTACGTGTCCGACGCGCTGGCGGCGCAGGTGGGCGGCATCGGCATCGCGCCGGGCGCCAACATCAACTACAACACCGGCCAGGCCATCTTCGAGGCCACGCACGGCACGGCGCCCAAGTACGCGGGGATGGACAAGGTGAACCCGTCGTCCCTCATCCTCTCGGGCGAGATGATGTTCCGCTTCATGGGCTGGGACGAGGCCGCCGACCTCATCATCCACGCCATGGAAAAGACCATCGGCCAGAAGCGCGTGACGTACGACTTCGAGCGGCTCATGGACGACGCCGAGCTGCTCAAGTGCAGCGAGTTCGGCTACGCCCTCGTCGAGAATATGGAGTAAGGTTTGGGGTTGGCAGGTTTCAGGTTTCAAGGTCGCAGGTCGGTGGGTGCAAACGCCGACCTGCAACCTGAAAAACCGTCGAGCCTGCCATTCTCACCACGGAACCGCCGTTCGTCGTTCTCCATCCAATCCGTCGTGCGGTATCTATCAGTCAGCAGTACCCGCTTCTATGCAGACGACCTATCCGACGGACTACGGCCTGCTCACCATCACCTCGCCCGCTGACGCGCTCGACGACGAGGCCGAGGCGCAGCACGACTTTCTGGTGGACCACTGGACGGAGCTGGCTGCCGCCGCATACCAGGGCTTCCGCAAGGTGGGCCTGGGTGTCATCGTGATCGACGAGGAGGACCGCCAGGACACCGGCGACCAGCCCTTCGCGACGATGAAGGTGCGCTTTGCCCCACATGGCAATCCATGGCTGATCCACGCCCTGCCGCGCGAGCTGCACCAGTGGATGGAAGAGCAGTTCCAGACCTACGACACGGACACGTCGGCCCTGTTCGTCTTCACCGGACCGGACGAAGACGTGCGCGGCTACTGCGCCGAGGGGACGCCGACACCGCCGGAGGCCTACCAGCGGGCCCGCGCCCACCTGAACTGAGCTGGACCGCGTCCCTGACGGTACAAGGTAAGCGCATGCGTAACTACCCTGTAAACAGCGGTCTTCATCGTCTCATCACAGGAACCGCCGCGCGCCGCGCGTATCTAAGCGCTGTGATGAGGGATGGAGGGCCGTCGCACTCTTTCTAACGAGGTGCGCCGGTTCTTCGGGCTGTGCAAAAGCGCCGACTCTGCCTGGCAGGGTCGGCGCTTTGCCTTTGTGTGCGTCCTCGGGTGCTAGCCGCGTGGACGTACTATGAGTCCGCCCCTTCCTGTTTTTTCTGACTGCTGACGCGGTCGGTGACGTCCTCGCCGTTGCGGGGATCGACGAAGCGGTAGTCCATCGAGCGCATCGCGTCGTCCACCTCGACGCGGACCCGGACGAGGTGCTTCATGAACCAGCGCGTCGGCTGCGTGGGTACGCTCCGGTTCAGGTAGGCCGCCGTGAACGGGTGGACGTGCAGCGTCACGGCGCGCCCGCCCTCGGCCTTGTAGTTCGCCACCCATACCTCTAGCTCCTCCAGCAGCTCGCTGGGCGACTGCTTGGGCGGCTTCGGCGGAGCGGCGGCGCGGGCCTGCTCACGCGGCTGCCCGTTGCTGCGCTGCTGCTTGGGCGGCTTCGCGGACGAGCGCTCCTGCCGGGCGCGGCGGTCCTCCCGCTTCTGAGCCTCCTCCCGCTTCTGAGCCTCCTCTTGCTTCTGCTGCCGCTGCTGCTCGCGCTGCCGCTGCTGGTGTTGCTCGCGCTGCCGCTGGCGTTTCTGTTGCTCCTGCTTCCGGTCGCGCTGCTGCTGCTCGCGTTGTCTCGACTTCTGCTGCCGCTGCTGAGCATCGTCGTCCGCCTCCCCGTTGCCCGCATTGGGTCCGGAGAAGGTGGTGGTGATGCTGGGGCGCAGGCGCTGCCGCGTGATCTGGACCAGCCCGAAGTCGCTCATCGGGAGCAACTTCGTGACGGCGCGGTCCGACTTGAATTCCTTCTTGAGCTCGTCGTAGACCTTCTTGCGGTTGTGGTCGTGACGCAGGTCGATGAAGTCGACCACGATGATGCCGCCGAGGTCGCGCAGGCGGATTTGCTTGGCGATGGCGCGGGCCGCCTCCAGGTTGACCTTGAGCGAGTTCGCCTCCTGCGACATGCCGCGCCCGGACCGGCCCGAGTTGACGTCCACCACGTGCATCGCCTCGGTCCGCTCGATGAACAGATACCCGCCCGAGGGCAGCTCGACGCGGTGCTCGAAGACCTCTTCGATGTCCTGCTTCAGGTTGGTCCGCTGGAAGACGCTGTCATTGCCCTTGTGGAGCTGGACGGCGCTCTCCATCTGCGGCGCCACCGCGTGGATGTAGTTGCGCACGCTGCGGTACATGCGCGGGTTGTCGATCAGGATGCGGTCGTAGTCCTCGGAGAACAGGTCGCGGATGATGGACGAGGCCATGTTGACGTCCTCGTACGCCTTGATCGGCTTGCCGGGGCGGCCCGCCAGCTTCTTCTCGATGCTTTCCCACTTTTCCATCAGCAGGCGCAGGTCCGTGTCCAGCGTCTTGGCGTCGCGCCCTTCCGCCACGGTGCGCACGATGACGCCGAAGCCCTTCGGCAGCAGACTTTGCGCGAGCGCCTTCAGGCGGCGGCGCTCCTTCTGGCTGGTAATCTTCTTCGAGACCGCCGCGTAGTTGGCCAGCGGCACGAGTACCAGGAAGCGCCCGGCCAGTGAGATGTCCGCCGAGATGCGGCTGCCCTTGTTGGAGATGGGCTCCTTGGTCACCTTGACCAGGATGCGCTGGTCGCGCTTCAGGATCTTGGCCGCCCGGGACCGGATGGACCGACCGCGCCCCCGCTTGCCCTTCGAGCGGCGCTGGGCGGAACGGCGCTTGCCGCGCTGCTTGGCGTCGCGCTTTCGCTGCTTGCCCGAGTTCGAGCGGTTCTTCTTGTTGCCCCGCTTCGGATGGTGCCGCTTGGAGCGACGGGAACTCTTCGGCGTGAACGTCTTGGCCTGAGGCCGGTCCTGGTTGACGTAGGCCAGCCAGTCGGTCAGGTTGTCGGGCAGGTCCGAGAAGTGGAGAAAGGCGTCCTGTTCCTGGCCGATGTCCACGAAGGCCGCCTGGATGCTCGGCATGACGCGCCGGATGCGGCCCAGGTAGATGTCCCCGATGGTGCGTTCGTTTTCGGGCGTCTCGAAGTACAGCTCCGCGAGGTCACCGTTTTCGAGGATCGCGATGCGGGTCTGGTCTTGCTCGGCGTTGATGACAATTTCTTTTCCCATGTAGCAGGTGGGTGCGCACGCATGCGCGGTAGGCCCTGCGTCGATGCGGGGCGGCTGGCGCGGGCTCAGGCGTTCTGGCACCGAGGCGTCCCCGGTGAACAACGATCGCTGAGGCAGGCCAGGCGCGTGCGGGCGTCGTACGCGGCCGGGAGAGATGCGCAACCGCTATCTCTCGCAGCATACGAAGAAGGCCGTGAGCCAGCG
This sequence comes from Bacteroidota bacterium, assembly GCA_009908885.1. GTDB lineage: Bacteria > Bacteroidota > Rhodothermia > Rhodothermales > JAAAOL01 > JAAAOL01. Next base: position 7,784 of record JAAAOL010000433.1, read on the forward strand.
GACGGCTCAAGGCACGCGTGCAGCACGCTTCGAGTATGATGAGTAGAACGTGTTGAATGTGGAGGGCAAATCGCCCCATGTCATTGAAACCTAGTCTGGAGGGCGACCCCGCGCGCAGGATAGAAACGGCTCATTCGAGAGTCGGTGCAGCGGGGCCGCGGCGAGTGGGAGTCAGTGCACGGAGCGCGGCCGTGCCAAAAGTGCGGGAGCGCTTCGATGAGGTGACTCCGACTGGTCGGCAGTACATCGTGTAAATCCCGCACCCCCACGAAATGATCCCGAGCCCGCCGTCAGCGATTAGTCATAATTTCCCAAATCGCATGTTGACCACGCTGTAGATTGCGGTGCTGCCCAGCCTCTCGGAGGCTGCCTGCTTTGCCCGGGCGCGGGCACCTCAGCGTGGTGCGCTCGAAGGGCATACGGTGGGCGATTTCGAGAGGGCAGCCAGAACGCGTGCGAGGTCGGGAGCGCCGTGCCCAGCCCCCCGGGAGCCAAGGCACACCACCTCCACTCGTGCGTATAGCATCACTGCGGGCCGATAGAGCACTCACCGCCGCACCCGCGTTTCTGGACGTGTCCCGCCGCCTCGGCACAGCGTCCGCTCTTCGCGCCACTCTCTTAAGACGCTCAGCAAGCACTACTGAATATGGCAACGCAGGAGAAAACGGTATCCACTTCGTCGGACGATAGCAAGGGCAACGGTGCCCCTCCCCTCGTCAAGCGGCGCGGCCTCGAAGGCGTCGTCGCGCTCGATTCCGAACTGTCCGACATCGATGGCCAGAAGGGCCAACTCCTCTACCGGGGGTACGACATCCGCGACCTCGCTGAAAACACCACGTTCGAGGAGGTCGCCCACCTGCTGTGGAAGGGCCACCTGCCCACCCGCGCCGAGCTGGACGCGCTGCACGAGCAACTGCAGGCCGAGCGCGCGCTGCCCGCGACGACCCTGGAGATGTTGAAGCAGGTGCCGGACGACGCCAACCCGATGGCCGTCCTCCGCACGATCGTCTCGGCCCTCGCGTTCGTGGACGACGAGGCGGACGAAATGTCGCCCGAGGCCAACTACCGGAAGGCCCTCCGCATCGCCTCCCGCATGCCGACGATCCTGGCCGCCTACGACCGTCTGCGCAAGGGTCAGGACCCGATGGCCCCGCTGGCGAACGTGTCTACCGCGTACGACTTCCTCTACATGCTCAACGGCGAGGAACCCGGCGAGGCCGCCGAGCGCACCTTCGACGCCTGCCTCGTCCTGCACGCCGAGCACGGCCTGAACGCCTCCACCTTCACAGGGCGCGTCATCGGCTCGACGCTGTCCGACATGTACTCGGCCATCCCCGGAGCCATCGGCGCGCTGAAGGGCCCACTCCACGGTGGCGCCAACATCGAGGTGCGCAAGATGCTCATGGAGATCGACGCGAGCGGCCAGTCGCCCGCCGCGTACGTGAAGCAGAAGCTGGCCAACAAGGAGCGCGTGATGGGCTTCGGCCACCGCGTCTATAAGGTGCTGGACCCGCGCGCAACGATCCTGAGCGACATGCTGGAAGAGCTCAGCCGCGAGAAGGGCGAGATGCAGTGGTACGACATCAGCCACGAGATCATGGAGACGATGGAAGCCGAAAAGGGCCTCGCGGCCAACGTCGACTTCTTCAGCGCCTCCATCTACCACATGCTGGGCATCGACATCGACCTCTACACGCCCATCTTTGCCCTCAGCCGCGTCACGGGATGGACGGCCCACCTGCTGGAACAGTGGTCCGACAACCGCCTGATCCGTCCGCGCGCCGAGTACGTGGGCCCGCGCAATCTCACCGCCACCCCCATCGACGAGCGGTAGCGCACCCCGTTTCCGCATGCAGATCCGAGGCGCACTTCCCCGTGGAGGTGCGCCTTTGCTGTTTGACGGCGCGACGGCGACGCGGCCCGTACCACACATCGGGGCGAGCTATTTTCAGTAATTTCTGAAACTTGACGTATTCCTAACGATAGGAATCGCCACGGAGCGCAAAACTCTCCCGCCTGCTTGTTACCTTAGTATCCGTTGCTCCTGTGCTGGCTGTCGCTGTTGACGCCGCGGACGGCTCGCTCGACGCTCCATCCCAAACGCACGCACGCTCATGGCTGTAGACACCCTAGAACGCCCGAAGATGCAGACCGACACGGGTCGGTTTCAGAAGTACAAGGTGCGGACCGGCATGTTTGCCTGGATCCTGCACCGGCTGACGGGCTTGGCGCTCGTGGCCTACCTCGTCATCCACGTCTGGGGCCTGCGCGCTCTGACGGACGCGGAGGCCTTCAACCACCTGATCGCCAAGTACCACGCGCCGATCTTCAAGGTGGGCGAGTTTCTGCTGCTCGGCGCGGTGGCCTACCACGCCCTCAACGGCCTCCGCATCGTGCTGATCGACTTCCTCGGCTGGAGTCCGAACCACCGGAAGCTGTTCTGGACGCTCGGCTTCGTGGCCCTCGTGATCCTGATCGTGGGCGGCTACCCGTCGATCGCCTCGCTCGTGTCGTACTACGGTTAACCTGAACGTCGCTCCGCTATGAACTACGGTAAATCCGCTCGCTCTCCCAACGCGCAGAACTGGTTCCTGCATCGCATCACGGGCACGTTCCTGGTCTTCCTGCTGATCACGCACTTCTGGGTGCAGCACTACGACCACGAGACGGCAAGCATCGCCAAGCAGGTCATCTCCAGCGAACAGGTGGAGGACGGCACGCTCCCCGAGTATCCGGAAGCCGCCCAGGCCGCCGTCGCCAAGCGCACCGACGGCGCGACGGGCGCGGTGACGCCCTACGACGTGGTGATGCAGCGCCTGGCCGATCCGGTCTACGCTGTACTCTGGAAGGGCTTCAACATCCTGTTTCTGCTCTTTGCCCTGCACCACGGCTTCTACGGCCTCAACAACGTGCTGACCGACTACATACGGAACGACATGGGCCGCGCCGTCGCCAAGGTGCTGTCGTGGACGCTCGCGCTGGTGTTGCTGGTCGTGGGCCTCTACTCGGTCATCACGGCGGGCTGGAACTACACGCCCTAACCCACTGACGTCCCCTCGCCTCTGCACTCCTACGGATCCCATCCACCCGACATAGAGTCGCCATGATTTTCGAGCATGATGTCGTCATCGTTGGTGCGGGCGGTGCTGGCCTGATGGCCGCCCTGTACGCCAAGGAAGGCGGCGCCGACGTCGCCGTCGTATCCAAGCTCCACCCGCTACGCTCCCACACGGGGGCAGCGCAGGGGGGCATCGGCGCGGCCCTCGGCAACGAGGAAGAGGACCACTGGCTCTGGCATGCCTTCGACACGGTCAAGGGCAGCGACTACCTGGGCGACCAGGACGCCATCGAGACGATGTGCCAGGACGCGTCCCGTACCATCGTGGAGCTGGAGCACTACGGCGTGCCCTTCTCGCGCAACAAGGAGGGCAAGATCTCGCAGCGCCGCTTCGGCGGGCACACGCGCAACTTCGGCGAGGCGCCGGTGCGCCGGGCCTGCCACGCCGCGGACCGCACCGGGCACACCATCCTGCACACGCTCTACGACCAGTGCCTGAAAAACAACGTCCGCTTCTACGACGAATTTCAGGTCATCGACCAGATCATGACGCCGGAGGGCGAGTCCGCCGGCGTGGTGGCCTATGAGATCCTGACGGGCGAGGTGCACACGTTCCACGCCAAGATCGTCTGCTACGCCACGGGCGGCTTCGGGCGCGCCTTCAAGACGACCTCGAACGCCCACGCGGGCACCGGCGACGGCATGGCCATCCTGCTGCGCAACGGCCTGCCGATGGAGGACATGGAGTTCGTCCAGTTCCACCCGACGGGCCTCTACCGCCTCGGCATCCTGATCACGGAGGGCGCCCGCGGCGAGGGCGGCATCCTGCGCAACAGCGAGGGCGAGCGCTTCATGGAACGCTACGCGCCGACGGTCAAGGACCTCGCGCCCCGCGATCTCGTCAGCCAGTGCATCTACAAAGAGATCCAGGAGGGCCGCGGCATCAAGGGCAAAGAGTACGTCCACCTGGACCTGACGCACGTCGGGCGGGACGTGATCGAGAAGAAGCTGCCTGAAATCGCGGTCTTTTCGCGCACCTACATGGGCGTCGACCCGCTCAAAGAGCCAATTCCGGTGGCGCCGACGTGCCACTACGCGATGGGCGGCATTCCGACGGACTACGACGGGCGCGTGGAGAAGGGCAACCGGGGCGACGTGGTGCCGGGCCTCTACGCTGTAGGCGAGTGCGCCTGCGTCTCGGTGCACGGCGCCAACCGCCTCGGCACCAACTCGCTCGTCGAACTCGTCGTCTTCGGCCGCCGCGCCGGGATGCGGATGGCGCGCGAGATCGAACAGCGGCGCGACACGCCGAGGCCTGCCCTGCCGGACAACCCGGAGAAGACGACGCGCGAGATGCTGGAGAGCATCCTCAGCCGCACCGAGGGCGAACCCGTCGTCCAGGTGCGCAATGACCTGCAGAAGACGATGATGGACAACGTCTCCGTCTTCCGCAACGAAGAGACCATCTCCACCGCCCTCGACGACCTCCAGGAGATCCGCAAGCGCGCGCACAACGTCGTCATCGACGACAAGGGCACGCAGTTCAACACCGAGTTGATGGACGCGGTCGAGATTGGCTTCATGGTGGACTACGCCGAGTCCGTCGCCGCGTGCGCGCTGCACCGGACGGAGAGCCGCGGGGCCCACTCGCGCGAGGATCACCCGAAGCGCAACGACGACGACTGGCTGAAGCACACGCTCTTCTTCAGCAACTGCAAGGGCGATTACGACTTCGCCTACAAAGACGTCGCCATCACGCGCTTCCAGCCGAAAGAACGTAAGTACTAATTGCGGGATGAGCGACGGGGGCGAGCATCGCGTTCTTCCCCCTTCCCTCCTCCCCCATCCCTCCGACCCCTATGGACCTCAAGGTTAAAGTCAAGCGATACAACCCCGAGGCGGACGAGAAGCCGCACTGGCAGACGTACGACGTCCCGGCCGATCCGCTGGATAGTGCGCTGAGCCTCCTGCTCCACATCAAGTGGCATCAGGACGGCACGCTCACCTTCCGCAAGAGCTGCGCGCACGGCATCTGCGGCTCGGACGCCATGCAGATCAACGGCGAAAACAAGCTGGCCTGCTCCGTCCTGATCCAGGATCTGGTCAAGGGCGACGGCGACACGGTCTCGTTTGCGCCGCTGCCCGGCTCGCCGGTCATCAAGGATCTGGTGATCGACCAGACGCGCTTCTTCGAGAAGTACCGCTCGGTGATGCCGTGGCTGGTGACGAGCGGCCCGAACCCGGAGCGCGAGCGGCTGCAGAGCCCGGACGACTTCGACCTGATCGAGGACGCCACCAAGTGCATCATGTGCGGCGCGTGCACCCACTCGTGCCCATCCACCTGGGCCGACCCGGAATACCTGGGGCCCGCCGCCATGCTGAAGGCCTATCGCTACACGTTCGACACGCGCGATGCGGGCGAAGACGAGCGCCTCGGCATCGTCGACTCGACGGAGGGCCTGTGGAAGTGCTACACCATCTTCAACTGCGTGGAGGCCTGCCCCAAGGAGATCGACATCACGCGCTGGCTCTCGGCCCTCAAGCGGCGCAGCGTCACGGCCCGGCTCTAGCCCGAGGCAGATCTCTGAGAACAGGGGAGCGGGAGAAGAGGAGAAGGGGTGCATGGGAGACGCGGCGAGCAGAAGCCGTAAAGACCGTGCCAGCCCCTCCCACACTCCCACACCTCATACCCACTCCGGTTCATGAGTTGGTGTATGGAGGGTTGAAAGGTTGAAGGGTTGGAGGAGAGTACGGTGTCATACCAACTCCGGTTCATGAGTTGGTGTATGGAGGGTTGAACGGTTGAAGGGGTG
>JAAAOL010000227.1 GCA_009908885.1 Bacteroidota bacterium
CTTTATCGAGACGGTGCAGCGGCTCGGGTACGCGCACGACTTCGAGGCGGAGATGAGCCGCCAGGACGGCACGCCCATCGACTGCCTCATCAACTCGACCCTCATCACCGACCATCGCGGGGAGGTCGTCGGGTTCGAGACCATCATCCGCGACATCACCGAGCGCAAGCGGACCGAGGCCCGGATGCGCGTCCTGGAGCGCGCCGTGGAAGCGAGCGGCACGGGCATCTTCCTGAGCGACGCGACGGACCCGAACCATCCGCTCGTGTACGTCAACCCGGCGTTCGAGCGCATGACAGGGTATACGGCGAACGAAGCGCTCGGGCGCAGCATCTCGTCACTGGTCGAAGCCGATCCGGACGCGATGCGCGAGTTGCACGACTCGCTGCGCCAGGGCGTCCCGGCCCGGCTCGTGCTCCAGAGCATCCGCAAGGACGGCCTGCCCTTCTGGAGCGAGATCAGCCTGGCGCCCGTGCACGACGACGATGATACGCTGATCCACTACGTCGGCGTGCAGACGGACATCACGGAGAGCAAGCAGGCCGAGCAGGCGCTCATCCAGGCGCTCGACAAAGAGATCGAGCTGGGCGAGCTGCGGTCGCGCTTCGTCACGATGGTTTCGCACGAGTTCCGGACGCCGCTGGCCACGATCCTGTCGTCGTCGGAGCTGGTAGAGCGCTTCCGCCACCGCTGGCCGGACGAGCGCATCCTGAAGCACCTGCACCGCATCCAGACGAGCGTCGAGACGATGACGCACCTGCTGGAGAACGTCCTGGTGGTGGGCAAGGTGGAGGCGGGCCAGATGCGCTTCAACCCGTCCGAGATGGACCTGGCCGCCTTCTGCCGAGAGGTGGCCGAGGACGTCTGGCTGGGGCAGGGGCAGCACCACGACCTCGACTCCGCCCTGCCGGAGACGCCGGTCTGGATCCACGGGGACGCCGAGCTGCTGCGCTACGCGCTGAACAACTTGCTCGGCAATGCGATCAAATACGCCCCGGAAGGCAGCACCGTGCACCTCCGGCTGGAGCGCGAGGCCGACCGCGCCGTGCTCCAGGTGGTGGACGAGGGCATCGGCATTCCGGAGGACGACCTGGACGCCGTGTTCGAGCCGTTCCACCGGGCCGCCAACGCCGAGAACATGCTGGGCACCGGCCTCGGGCTGTCCATCGCGCGCCGGACCGTCGAGATGCATCAGGGGACCATCTACGTCGAGAGCGAGGAGGGCGAAGGTACCGTCTTTACGGTCACCTTGCCGCTGGTGCCCGACGACGAGGACCGCCCGCCCGCCAGCGCCGATCGCGCCCGCCAGCGCGACGGGCAGGCGGCCGCTATTCAGTAGTCATAACCGAGACCCCCCATGTATTCCAACGTATCCGCCGGTCCGGCCCTGCACGTGCGCAAAGAGCGTCGCAAGCGCTCGTCCATGCGCACGGTCCTCGTCATCGAAGACGACCCCGACGTGCTCGACAACGTCCTGGATCTGCTTCAGGGCGAAGGCTTTCTGACCGTCGGCGCCTCGTCCGGCGAGGAAGGACTGGAGGCGATCCGAAAGCATCAGCCCAGCCTCGTCCTGTGCGACATCATGATGCCTGGCATGGACGGGCTGGACGTACTGCGCCACATCCGCGAGGACGAGGCGTTGTCGGCCATTCCGGTGATCTTTCTGACGGCCCGCGCCGCCCGCGCCGACTACCGCGAAGGGATGGATCTGGGCGCGGACGACTACCTCACCAAGCCGTTCACGGCGGATGAGTTGCTCGGCGCCGTACGTTCGCGCCTGACACGCCACGACGAGCAGGGCCACTGGTACCAGCAGCGCCTGCGCGACCTGCGCAACAACCTCTCCCGCAACCTGCCGCACGAGCTGCGCACGCCGCTCTCCTCCATCCTCGGCTACTCGCAGTTTCTGCTCGAAGTCTACGACTCGGCGGACGTGGAGGAGGTGCGCGACATGCTCGAAGAGATCAACCGGGCCGGGCGACGGCTGGAACGCCTCATCGAGAACTACCACCTCTACGCCCAGCTCGAACTCGCCGCGACGGACCCCGGCCGCCAGACGACGCTCTTCAACCTGGGGCTGTGCCACCCGGAAAACATCATTCCGGAGGCCGCCGAGGAGCAAGCCCACCTCGCCGAGCGCGCCGACGACCTGACCGTGGACGTCGAGCCGGGCAAGGTGCGGATGCAGGACGACTACCTGCAGAAGGTGGCCGAAGAGCTCGTGCGCAATGCGTTTATGTACTCTCAGCCCGGTTCGGCGGTGCGGGTCAGCGGCAACGTGGAGGGCGAGCACTACCAGTTCGACGTGGCTGACGAAGGGCGAGGACTGCCGGAGGACCAGCTGGATAAGATCGGTGCGTTCATCCAGTTCGATCGGGACAAGCACGAGCAGCAGGGCCTGGGGCTGGGCCTGTCGCTCACGCAGCGCCTCGTCGAACTCTACCGGGGCCGGCTCTACCTCCGCAGCGAGCCCGGCCAGGGCATGACCGTCCGCGTGCAGCTTCCGCTGGCCGAGTGATACCGTGTTGACTTGGCAGTGTCGGGATGCTCAGCACACCGCCCTGTGCGGATGCGAAGCCACCATCGGCATGCGAGACGATGCATCGACGAAGCGAGGGCGCAAAGCGCGTCGTCTCTTGGTTTCATCGTCTCCTCGCTTCCTCGCCGTGTGCTCCGGATCAACACGACATCATGATCTCGATGCCGTATGAGCGAACCAGGAGCTGCCATGCCTATCGACGTAGCCCGCGCCCGCCGCGAGACGCCCGGGTGCGCGCACGTGGCGCATTTCAACAATGCCGGAGCGGCGCTCATGCCGCAGTCGGTGCTCGATGCGATGCGGGACCACCTCGACCGGGAGGCCCGCCTCGGCGGCTACGAAGCGCACGACGCGGCCCGCGACGCCGTGGAGCAGGCCTACGACGCCGTCGCCGCGCTGCTGCACGCCCACCGCGACGAGATTGCCCTCGTGGAAAACGCCACCCGCGCCTGGGACATGGCGTTCTACGGGCTCCCGCTGACGGAAGGCGACCGCATCCTGACGACGCCGGCCAGCTATGCGAGCAACTACATCGCCTTCCTGCAGCGGACCCGCCGGACCGGCGCTCGGGTGGAGGTGGTAGCGACTGACGAGGCCGGGCAGATCGACCTGGATGCGCTGCGGAATGCCCTCGACGACCGGGTGAAGCTGATCGCCCTGACGCACGTGCCCACCAACGGCGGCCTCGTCAACCCCGCTGCCGCGGTGGGGCAGATCGCCCGTGACGCGGGCATCCCGTACCTGCTGGACGCCTGTCAGTCCGCCGGGCAGCTGCCGCTGGACGTCGGTGTGCTGGGCGCCGACATGCTCTCGGGGACGAGCCGCAAGTTCCTGCGCGGCCCGCGCGGCGTCGGGTTTCTGTACGTGCGGCGGGATTTCCTCGACCGGCTCGATCCGCCCCTGCTGGACCTGCACGCCGCCACCTGGACGGCGCCGGATCAGTACGAGCTGCGCCCGGACGCACGCCGCTTCGAGACGTGGGAGACGAACGTGGCCGCCCGCATCGCCTTCGGTGTGGCGGTGGACTACGCGCTGTCCTGGGGAATCGACGCCATCTGGGCGCGGGTGCAGCCGCTGGCCGAGACGCTGCGCGAGCGCCTGCGCACGCTGCCCGGCGTCCACGTGCGCGACCTCGGGCGCATCCGTTGCGGCATCGTCACCTTCCACACGGACGCAGTGGAGGCGGCGGTCCTCCAGCAGCGGCTCCGTGCGGGGGACATCAACGTGTCCGTTGCCACGCCGCGCTCGACCCTGCTGGACGCGGAAGGCCGGCAGCTTCCGGACCTCGTGCGCGCCTCGGTGCATTACTACAACACCGAGGACGAGATCGACCACCTCTGCACGGCCCTCGCTGACATCGTCTGAGGGACGGACTCCGATCCATCGAACCGACTCCGCCGCCCATGTCTGTCCCCGACGCCGTTGCTCTCTTTACGTTCAGTTCGGTGGATGCGGCGCCGCCGTGGCAGGTGGTGAATGACGGCGTGATGGGCGGGCGCTCCTCCAGCACGCTGCAGTGGACGGAGGAAGGCACCGTCGTCTTTCGAGGCACGGTCTCGCTGGAGCAGGGGGGAGGCTTCGCGTCGGTGCGGGCGCCGGTCGATTTCCACGACCTGAGCGCCTTCGACGGGCTCGCGCTGCGCCTCCGGGGCGACGGGCAGCACTACACGCTGGCTCTTTACAACGAGTCGCCGCCCCGCAGCATCGCCTATCGCACGTCCTTTGCCACCGAGGCCGAGGCGTGGCAGACGATCCAGATCCCGTTCGCTGACCTTGCCCCGTCGTTCCGCGGGCGCCCCGTGCCCGATGCGCCGCCGTTCGAGGCCTCCCGGGTGCAGGCCCTCAGCCTGCTCATCGCCGACGAACAGGCCGGGCCCTTTCGCCTGGAGGTAGCGTGGGTCCGGGCGGTCCAGTTGGGGGCCGCCTGACGCATATCTCCATAGGGCGGTAGGGCATTTCGCCCGGCGAGGGTGCAGCGTGACGTTACGTTTTTCGTTTTCGCGCGTCTTATTACTAAAGCGCGTTCGTCATTACCGCCGCCTCGCGTGTAGTAGATAGTAGAAGTACTTCTCAGGCTGTAAACCCTTGAGACCGATGGCTCTTTCCCGGCATCCACATCAGGTCGTCCTGCTCAGCAGCGGATTCCAGTACACGAACCGGCGGCTGCTCTTTTCAAAGGCGCGGCTCTTCCCGGATCGCATCGAGCTGTCCGGGTGGGACTTCGTAGAAAAGCATCGCCAGGAGATTCCGCTCGATACGCTGTGCCGGGTCGAGTGGCACACGGACGAGGCCGACGCGCCGGACCTGATCCTGCACCTGAAGGACGGCGACTCGGTCTCATTGTCGCTGCACGACGCCGACCGCTGGCGCGAGTCGCTCCAGCAGCGCCTGCGATGGACCGCGCCGGACCGCGCCCCGCTGCCGACGTCCTCGACGCGCCCAGACCTGCCGCTCAACGAACTCATCATGTACACGACGAGCATGGGCTAGAGAGCGCTGGCAACGTGTGACATCGGATTCGGCATAGAATCCACGAAGGGTCGCCTCGGCGGCCCTTTTTTCGTTGGTGGCGATGGGGTTGGTGCCAGCGGAGCAGGATACCGTTTTCGCGATGTCTCGCTGAAACGTGGTGCATGGTGCGCGTGATGGGCATGGGCCATCGCTCCATCAGTGCTTTTTCACGCATCACGCAATACGCATCACGTTCTCAGCTATACGGACATCGCCAAACGAAAACGGTATCACCCATCAGAATCCTCATGCGGCCTTTCGCCGGGGCGATGCTTTTTCCTACCTTGGGGCGTCCGTCTGCCTCGCCCCATCGTTGCCGCGCCCGTGAGTACCGACTCCTCCGCGTATGACCGCCGCGTCGTCTGGTCATGGGCGACGTACGACTTCGCCAACTCGTCCTTCACGACGTTGATCGTCACGTTCATCTACGCGACGTTCTTCACGGGCGTCATCGCCGAGAACGACATCGAAGGCACGCGGCAGTGGTCGCTCGCCGTCACGGTCACGGCCATCCTCGTGGCGCTGCTCTCGCCGTACGTGGGCGCCATCGCGGATCGGGGCGGCTACCGCAAGCGATTCCTGGGAGTGACGACGGCGATCTGCGTCCTGGGCTCGGTCGCGCTTTTCTTCCCGATGCCGGGCGAGATCTGGTTCGCCCTCATCACGTTCACCCTCGCCAACGTAGCCTTCGAGATGGCGAACGTGTTCTACAACGCCTTCCTGCCCGACATCACGCCGCCCAGCCGCATCGGGCGCGTCTCGGGCTACGGCTGGGGCCTCGGCTACCTGGGCGGGCTGCTGTGCCTGTTCGTCGCGCTGCTGCTCTTCGTGCAGCCGGAGGTGCCGGCGTTCGGGCTGTCGAAGGAAACGTACGCCCACGTCCGCGCGACCAATGTGCTGGTGGCCGTCTGGTACGCCCTCTTTGCGATTCCACTCTTTCTGTTCGTGCCAGAGAAGAAGCGCCCGCCGCTCCCGCGCGAGGGCAGCGTGCTGGGCGCCGCCACGCGCCAGTTCGCACAGACGTTCCGTGAGATCCGGCAGTACCGGCAGGTCTTCTGGCTCCTGGTCGCCCGGCTGCTCTACAACGACGGGCTCATCACCATCTTCGCCTTCGGCGGGATCTACGCGCAGGGCACCTTCGGCTTCTCGACGGAGGACGTCATCGTCTTCGGCATCGCGCTCAACGTGGCGGCGGGGCTGGGCGCCCTCGCCTTCGGCGTCATTGACGACCGGATCGGCGGGAAGCGCACCATCATGATCTCGCTCGTCGGCCTGCTGGCGGCCACGGTGCTGGCGACGTTCGCGCCGAACGCGACGTGGTTCTGGGTGGCGGCGGTGCTCGTCGGGCTGCTCATCGGGCCGAACCAGTCGGCCAGCCGCTCGCTGTTGGGCCGGTTCATCCCGCCCGCCAAAGAGAACGAGTTCTACGGCTTCTTCGCCTTTTCGGGCAAGGCGACGGCGTTCCTGGGGCCGTTCCTGTTCGGGGCGCTGACGGAAGCCTTCGGGACGCAGCGCGCCGGGGTGGCGGCGGTGGCGGCCTTCTTCGTGGTCGGCGCGGTCTTGCTGCTGCGCGTCGATGAGGAGGAGGGCGTGGCGGTGGCGCAGCGCCCGCCCGAGGCGATTCTGTCGGAGGCGGAGTAGCGACGCGGGCGGAAACACAGTCCACGGGTCTCCGTTGCGCAGGTGGCTGGTCTGAACGGTTTCAGGTCGGCAGGTTTCAGGTTCAGCAAGTTCAGCAGGTACGATATTCGTTGCTCATCACTCCCGATTTTTCCGAGTTATGAACCCCTCCGTCACGATCCGCGACGTCGCGCAGGTGCTCGAAGCGTGGGCGCCGCCGGGGTCGGCCCAGTCGTACGACAACGTGGGTCTGCAGGTGGGCGACGCCACGCGGCCCGTCGAACGCGCCCTCCTCGCGCTCGACATGACGCCCGCGGTGCTGGACGAGGCCAAAGAGCACGGCGTGACGCTCATCATCACGCACCACCCGCTACTGTTCCGCCCGCTCAAACGCGTCACGGCGGACGGCTTCGTGAGCAGCCTGGCGCTGCGGCTGGCCGAGACGGGCATCGCGCTCTACAGCATCCACACCAACCTGGATGCAGCCCCCGGCGGCGTCTCGTTCGCCCTGGCCGAGCACCTGGGACTGGAGGACGTCGGCTTCCTCGACGGCTTCGATGAGACGCTCGTCAAGCTGGTGACGTTCGTGCCGCGCGACCACTTCGACGCCGTCCGCGCGGCGCTGGCCGAGGCAGGCGCTGGGCGCATCGGCGACTACGAGGCGTGTGCGTTTGCGACGGACGGGCGCGGCTTCTTCCGGCCCGGCGAGGGCGCTAATCCGTTCATCGGGCAGGCGGGCGGTGAGCTGGAGCAGGCCGAGGAGGTGCGCCTGGAAGTCGAGGTGGCGCGCTGGGATCTCGGGCGCGTCGTCGCAGCGATGCAGGAGGCCCATCCGTACGAAGAGGTGGCGTACGACGTGTACCCCGTCCAGCAGAAAAACACGCGGGCGGGCCTCGGCGCCGTCGGCACGCTCCCTGCGCCCGAGCCGCTGTCGGCGTTCCTGGCGCGCGTGGCCGACCGCCTCGATGCGGGCAGCCTGCGCTACGCGGGCGATCCCGAGGCGACCGTCGAGCGCGTGGCCGTCTGCGGCGGCGCCGGGAGCGACTTCACCGGCAAGGCGCTGGCGGCAGGCGCGGACGCCTACGTCACCTCCGACGTCACGTACCACCAGTTCTTCGACGTGCTGGACGCGGAGGGCCACCCGCAGATGGCGCTGATTGACGCCGGGCACTACGAAACCGAAGCGCTGACCGAGCGGCTGCTGCAGACGTACCTTAGTGAGCGCTTTCCGCAGGTGGACTGGCAGCGCACCGCCACGCGCACGAGTCCGATGCGCACCTTCGCGCCGGAGCAGGCACGTGGGGCGTAGCAAGCGCTGCCGGGCCCTCTTCGTGCAAATACAACAAACTTATGCCTCGCATCGGCGTTGATATATGATGCCGAAAAACGACGTGTAGCACTCTACCAAGCCCGCAGCCTATTTATGCCGACGCATGACACCAGCACCGGCGCCCAGCTCCGTGCGCTGACGCGCCTCCAGCACATCGACAGCCGCATCGACCAGATCCACAAACTCCGAGGCGACCTCCCCGAGGAGATTCGCGACCTGGAAGATGAGAAGGCTGGACTGGAGACCCGCATCCAGAACATCGAAGAGGATCAGGAAGAGACGGCGGAGCTGCGCCGCAAGGCCGACCGCGACATCAAGGAGGCCGAGCAGCTAATCAAGAAGTACGAAGAGCAGCAGACGCAAGTCCGCAACAACCGCGAGTACGACGCGCTGACGAAGGAGATCGAGGCGCAGAAGCAGCGCATCGCTGACGCCGAGGCCCAGCTCGAAGCGACCGAGCACAGCGCCGAGCAGTTCGAGCGGGACGTCGCCGAGGCGCAGGAGCGGCTGCAAGAGCTGGACGACCTCATCGACGAGAAGAGCGGCGACCTGGAGAACGTCCTCGAAGAGACCCGGCAGGAAGAAGACGCCCTGAAGGAGCAGCGCGAGGAAGCCCGCGAGCAGGTCGACAAGCGCTACCTCCGCGCCTACGACCGCCTCCGCAACCGCCTCCGCGATGGCCGTGCGGTGGTGCAGCTGGAACGTGGCGCCGCCGCCGGGTTCGCCGTGCCGCCGCAGCGCCAGGTCGAGATCCGGCAGCGCAACCGCGTCATCGCCTGCGAGCACACCGGCCGCATCATCGTCGACAGTGAACTGTACGACGAGACGGCCGACGAGCTCGGCTTCGAGACGACGCACGCGAGCGCCATATAAGCCCGCCGGCGCGCATCTGCGGCACTGTTTTTGATCTATACGGGTAGTGCGTACCGGTCGGACCATCGCCTCGTCCCCCGAGGGCGGGGAGGAAAGTCCGAACACCACAGGGCACCGTGCTTCCTAACTGGAAGGCGTCGTCCGGCCCCGCCGGGCGGTGACGGCACGTGCAACAGAAAACAGACCAGCCGATGGCCCGGCTCGCCGGGCACAGGTGATGGGTGAAATGGTGGGGTAAGAGCCCACCAGCGCCCCGGGCGACCGGGACGGCTAGGCAAACCCCACAGGGTGCAAGGCCAAACAGCATCGCGCCGGGCCTCGGTCCGGGTACGGCGGCCCGCCGGAGATGCGGTGCGGGTAGGCTGCGTGAGGCCGCCGGTGACGGCGGTCCCAGATAAATGATGGGCTCCCCGACGCCGGCGCTGGCGGCGCCGACCCGGGCAGACAGAATTCGGCTTACAGGCCGGTACGCTCCGCCGATTCTCCAGGAACGGCAGCCTTCCCACCGGGGGCTGCCGTTCGCTTTTTATGGGGACGAGGTCGATGTTGGTGGCGGCACGTTCCCCGGCTGACCTCTCCCATTCCGACGATCCGCCTCGTGATGACGCGACGCGAACGCAAGAAGGCGCGCAACCGCAAGCGTCTCTACCAGGCTGCCCTGACGCTCTTCCGGCAGCAGGGCTACGATGCCACCACCGTTCGCGCAATCACCGACCGGGCCGACCTCGGCAAGAGCACCTTCTTCAACTACTTCCCCAGCAAAGAATCCGTCCTGGCCGTCTACTACCGCGAGGTCACGGAGGACATGCTCGACCATGCCCGCCGCCTCGACGACGCCTCCGTGCGGGAGCGTCTGGAAGCGCTGCTCCGCCGGGGCGCGCAGCACGTCACCACCGACGCGCCCCTCTTTCGGCACATCGCCGCGATGACCCGCGGGCAGGGCGCCCTCGCCGACGAAGATCGGGCGCTCGACCGCGAGATGCTGACGTTCTTCCGGGAACTCACCGAGCAGGGCATCGCCCGGGGCGAACTGCGCCCGGACGTCGATGCGTCGCTCTTCGGGGCGGTCGTGCTCGCCCTGATGTCGTCCACCGCGGAGGCGTGGGCGCTGGCCGAGGACGAAGTCGACCTGGAACGAACGCTGCTCGACAAGCTGGATCTCGTCCTGCGTGGCGCGGAGGTGGCATCCGAGGACGTCATGTAACAAAAAGCGACTATGGTCGTAAATGACCTCGGTCGCTAAACGAGGGCTCCTGGCTCTTCCGGCGCACCGCTCGATTCGCGTCATCCCACCAAGCTGGAAGTTCAATGCTCCGCTGCCTCGCCCTCCTCCTCGCCGCCCTGCTGAGCGCAGGAAGCGCCACTGCTCAGGACACGACCTCTGCCTTCGTCTATCAGCCCGACCGGGTGCCCGAGGGCACCGTCTACCACTACACCAAGTCCAACCTCGACGGCACTCACGCGGCCGACCTGTACGTCTACGTCGCCTCGCCGACGGACCTCGAAGTGCTCAAGCTGGAGCCGCAGAGTACGACCGCCGCCTACGTCCGCGCCGACATGGACTGGACGGCCTTTGCCGCCGCGCGCCTGGACGCGTGGCACCTGACCGAGAATGGGCTCACGCCGCAACTCTACCTCGACTTCGACCACGCCGCGCAGGAGGCCACGGCCTACATGGGGCCGATGGCGATGCCCGTGTCGTTCGAGGCGTTGCCCGTCCACCTCTATAACTTCGACCTGATGAGCCTAAACGCGGCGCTGCCGCACCTGCAGACGCCCGAGGACGACTTCACCATCGGCATCGTCGATCCCAACTGGGAGCTTTTCGCAGGGCCGCTGGTGGAGCCGCAGCCCGTCCTCGACGACGGCCTGCTCTACAAGGGCAAGGCCCACTTTGCGTATCAGGGCCAGGACATTTACCGGGGCATCGTCTGCCACAAATACCGGGCAGATGGGCCGGGGCTGGACGACCGGGAGGGCATGCTGTGGGTCAGCGCCGAGGAGGGCCACATCGTCCTGTTCGAGCACCCGACGCCGGACAATCCCGCCTGGAACAGCTTTAAGCTGGAGTGGAAGGAGACCCGGTCGATGACGGGCGGAGCGTGGCGCGGCTTCATGATGCAGATGCAGCGGCAGCACGCGGCGGCGCTGGAGGAGCACCATTGAGGGCACGGGTGCAGGCCGGCACGTCGTGGCCTAGCCGATCCAGCCCAGCCACCGCACCAGCGTCACGATGAGTCCCGCGACGAAGAGCGATCCGAAGATGGCCTTGTTGTAGCGGGCGAGCCAGAGCGGGAGGTAGATGTCGAAGTTGTCGCGCCGGTCGTCCGTGAAGCGTGCGGCCACGGCGGTGAGCGGGCAGCGCATGCCGTTGGCGATGAGGATGAGCACTTCGACGAGCGTGATGCCGATGAGCACCGTCGCCACGGTGAAGTCGCCGCGCCACGCGACGATGGGCAGCGCGAGGATGCACCCCGCGAAGAACGCCCATGCGAAGGTGTGAACCGTCTTCACGATCCGTAGCGAGATTGCGGGCGTCGGCATCGTGCTCGATGGGGAAAGGGGCAGGTCGGTCGGAGGCGATCCGCCCGAAGTGCAGAGGATCGAAGTCAATGCCAATATCGCGCGCAGAGTCGTCCGCCGCTGTGGGGGAGATTCCGGTGTTGCCCCTCCGGCGGATCCCTGCGGAGGTGCTCGGCACGTGCGGGCTCTCAGTTTATACGGATTCAGATTGTTGGTGTCCGGATCCTGTTGTCGCCTGTCGTGGTGAGTGATGGGCCGGATCATCGCTCCCTCAGCCCTTTTTCACGCATCACGCATCACGCAACCTGAAGCTATACGGACCTCGCCAAGCGGAAACGGTATTCGCGCGCGGTTGCTCATTATCCTTGAGAAGCCTATCTATCGTTACTCTCTGCCGAAGATTCTATCTCCGGGGGGCCACGGTCTAGGACGCCAGCCACGGTTGCCGCACAGCCATGATTCCAGACGAAGTGCAGGACGACGTACGCGATACTGTGAATGAGGGAGAAGCACGGAAGGACAAAAACGAACCGGAGGTGGGGCCCGTGGCGCCTCCGGCCTGGTCAGGGCGCTGGTCGCCCTCGTTGCGCTGGTTCGGGGCCGAGTTTCTCGTCGTCGTCGCCGGCGTCCTCGTTGCGCTCGCGCTCAACGCGTACGTCGGTAGTCGTCAGGATGCCGCTCGCGAACAGGCCTACCTCGTCCAGTTCGCCGCCGACCTGCGGCAGAGCGAGCAGGCCTTCGCAGCCGTGATCGAGCAGAACGAGGCAGACATCGACCGGCTTCAGCGACTCTCCGGCGCCTTCACGGCCACGCCGCCGCCTCCGGACTCTGCCCTCGCCCGGCTTATCAGCGTCGGGTTTAGCACGAATGAACCGATGACGGGCACGGGACGCGCGCTGTTGCAGACGGGCGACCTCCACCTCATCCAGGACGACTCCATCCGCTCTGCGGTGATTGGCTTCGACGCCGAGAGTCAGGCCTTCGCCGAGCGCGCCCGGCTGGTGGAGTGGAACTGGCTGCTTCCCGCGGTGCAACGCCTCTACAGCTTTACGCATCCGTGGGCGCAGGGCGACCACCCGTTCGCGGTGCCCGTTCGTGATCTGCTGGAAGAGCGCGAGTTTTATCTCGCGGTGCAAGACCTCCTTCTCGCTTTCGACAACTACGTCCGGATGCAACGGAGCATGCTGGAGGATATCCAGGCGACGCGGGCGTACGTGGAACGCACACTCGACGAGACGACCGCCTGATCCGCGACTACGCCTGCCTGTGAGGCGGGTAGTGAGGCGGGGCGGGGGTCGCGTCAGGGATCTACGCCGCGGAGGGCGTCAGCGAGGCCTTTCGCGCCCCCGAGGGCGAGTGCCAGCGCAAGCAGTCCGAAGCCCCACACCCAGAGGCTCGGTCCACTCCGCATCAGGAAGGCTTCCGACGGGGTCTCGGGCCGGACGTGCACGGTCACCGTCTCCCCCGGAGCGTAGCGGCCTGCCACTTCCCGGGCACGGTGCTCCGCTTCGTACGCCTCCATCGGGCCGGGCTTCAGGTTGCGGCTCGTGAAGGAGCGTCCCTGGTAGCGGTACTGATACGTGACCACGGGCTTATAATCTGGTCCTCCGTATGCCGCGGGAACGCTCTCGACCGTGCTCGACTGAACCGTTCCGAGAACGGGCTCGGACACCACCAGGAACGTCAGCGTCCGATAGATCATGTCCCCGGCGAACAAGCATGTGAAGCCGCACACGACGGTGATCAAGAGGCACATGGCGGCCTTTTTGAGCTGAGGCGTGGTCATGGGCCGGACGATCGAATGATCGATGCAACACGAGCATTAACATGAGGGCTGATGAGCGCGAGTGCAAGCCGCTCGCCTCGTCGGACATTCCTTCCACGGCGTCGGTTCTTCGATCGAGTCAGCATCACGGCGCAGCGGGCCGGTACGACCGGCTCCGGCGGCCTTCATCACACGATCTTTGACGGATCGTGCTGGACTGCACGGGCGCTTGGTGCGTATTTGGTGTACCATACCCTAAGTTGTCGAATAGACCCGCTGTTGCCCTGTGACCGCGGACGGCAGACGGCCAGGATGAGTAGCTTTCCGCGGGCTGCTCTCGC
>JAAAOL010000446.1 GCA_009908885.1 Bacteroidota bacterium
GTGGGAGGAACCGTCCTATCTTCGCGTCGGCAAGGACAATGCCTTCATCAAGGCCATGCACGACGAATGGACGGGCGTGCTCCCCGCGACGCTGATTTACGGTCGCGATGGTACGCTGGTACACTTTTCGCAGGGCAACCCGTTAGACTACGACGCGCTGGTCGAACACGTGCGTCCGCACCTGTAACGGGCGTGGACGATCGCGGGTGGCCGGTGCGCGTGGCCTTCTCTGGACTCCAACGGACGACACTGCTTCATGACTACCTTCATTCGACGTCTCGGCATCGTAGGCTGCCTGCTCCTCTTTGGGGTCGGCGGTGCGGCCGCTCAGTCGCAGGAAATCCCGCTCGGCACCACCATGCCGATGGCCGATCAAGCGCTGCCTCAGGCCAGCGGCTCCCAGGCCAGCCTCTCGGGCCTGGCCGGTAGCGCCGGGACCGTAGTCCTGTTCTGGAGCAATCAGTGCCCGTGGACCGACAAGTACGAGGGGCGTATGGAGGCGCTGTATGACGAGTACAACCCTCAGGGGATCAGCTTCGTCCTCGTCAATTCGAACGACGCGTCGGCGTTTCCGCAGGAGTCGGCCCAGAGCAGCGCGGAGCAAGGACACCCGATGCCATATCTGATGGATAAGTCTTCGGCGTTGGCGAATGCCTTCGGCGCGTCGCGCGCACCCCACGTCTTCGTCTTCGACGCCGATCAGAGTCTGGTATACGTCGGCACCATCGATGACAGTCCGGGCGACCCGGGCAACGTGCAGAATACCTACCTGGCTGATGCCCTCGCGGCCCTCGTCGGCGGTGAGGCGATCCCGGTCGCCAAGACCAAGGCCTTTGGCTGCACGATCAAATACGCCAGCAACTGACGCTGCCCGGCTGTCGCCTATGTCGTCCCCCACGTTCGCCCGCGCCATCGCCCAGGCTGCGGCCCGCTGGCGCGACCCGGAGCACCCGCCTCGGGCGGAGGCCGTCGCTGCGACGCTGGAGGCGGACAACCGATGGACCGAGGAGGCGCTGGCCTTTGCGATCAACCAGAAGATGGCCGCGCTGACGGAGGAAGCCCTCGACGCCTGGATCGGGGAGCAGACCGCCGCCCGTCCGCGCACCGTCGGGGTGCTCGCGCCCGGCCTCGTTCCGCTCGACGCCCTCGACGACCTCCTGGCCGCCCGGCTCCTGGGGCACCGCGTCGTCTGCGCCCCGGCAGCAGGCTCCCCGGCGTTGCTTCCCGCCTTCCTGGATGCCGTTCAGCGGCGTCTCGACGACGATCCAGTTCAGTTCGAGACGTCC
This sequence comes from Bacteroidota bacterium, assembly GCA_009908885.1. Classification (GTDB taxonomy): domain Bacteria; phylum Bacteroidota; class Rhodothermia; order Rhodothermales; family JAAAOL01; genus JAAAOL01. The sequence goes on from JAAAOL010000446.1 coordinate 1,287, forward strand.
GGGACCGTGCTCACCCTGGCGGACGGCATCATCGCCACGGCCACGTTCGACGAAGACGACGAGCCCCTGCGCTGGGTGCAGACGCAGTGTGACCTGAATGGCATCGCCCCGTCGTCGCGCCTGCTACGCGGCCCGTGCTATACCGTGGCGGTGCTGGACGGGCAGGAGTCGGAGGAGGATCGGGAAGGCCTGGCCGAAGATGCGCTGCTGTTCGAAGGCCTCGGTCCCCGCAGCGTGCGGCTCGTGTGGGCTCCGCGGGGGCTGGACCCAGATCCCTATTTCGACGCGTTTGCGCAGTTCCGGGGCGTCTTCCCGGCGCATGCCGACACGCCCGGAGCCCTGCAGATGCAGAAGGCGTTCCTGGCCGCCGCCGATGCGCCCCATGCGTACGGCGAAGGGCTCGAGTTTCTCATCAGCCGGGGCCCACCGGAGGTGCAATCCTCCGGGCATATCCGGTGGGTGGCGTACGACGCCTTGCCCGAGGTGATCGAGTGGATGGCAGGCGCCGCCGATCATCTCCAGAACGTCGTCGCGCGGGCCGGGGTGCTCGATACGGTGAGCGGGCGCGTCGAAGGAGTCCTCCCGGGGCAGATGCATCGCCCGGCGTTGGGGCAGCCCGTCTGCGGCCACGCCGTAGTGCCGTTCCTCCGATCGCTCTGATCCGTACGTCACGCCTCAAGCGTGTTCTTCGAAATAGGTCGACAGTGCCTGCTGGAGTTGCGGTTCGAGGACGTTCCAGTCGCTGGCCGGGTGCTTGGTCACCGTGACGAAGTCCGGCATGATGAAGACGTTCTCGACGCCCTGGACGGCAAACAGGCGGTGTCCGAGAGGGTGGTCGGCGGCTTCCTGCGCGGTGTTGAACGACTCCATGCCGTCCGCGATAAAGGAGATGTCATCATCGACGGTGAATTTGAGACTGTTCGGGTTGGGCGTCGCGTGCGTCGTGAAGTCAGGCATCGGGTCAAGCTCGTTATCAGACTGGAGGGTGCGGGTGGAACTAAAATAGAAAAGCGGACAAATTCCCAGGATCGATACTGAAGGGCCCCGACGAGCACGAAAAAAACTCGTATTCTTTGCCACGCAACAGACACTCTTTCGCCGCCTGACCGTTCGGTTGCCGTCAATAGGGCCGTGGTCATGCGGCGCATCGCTGCCGGGTACGGGCATCGCCCCGCATAGGGCGGCCCGTCCGTGCTCGTCGGCCATATTACGACCTCCTCAGCATTCATCCAACAGGGCAACGCGGTCATGGATCAGCTTCCCGAACGCACGTCGTCCGGCCAGCAGGACGGAACGACCCCGCAGCCAGCCTCTCGGCAGCTACCGAGCGGAAAAAACAGCGTCCAGCGGATCACCGACCAGTCCAAAGGGCTGGTGGACGATCTCAAGTCCTGGGTGGATCTGCGGATCAAACTGGCCCAGGTGGAGGTCGAGCAGCGCGTCCAGGCCAAAGTCAACGAACTGGCGCTCCGCATCGCGCCGATCATCGTAGGAGCGCTCGGCGGGCTCTTTCTGCTCGTCACCCTGGCGCTGGGCCTCGGGTGGTGGCTGGGGCAGAATTTCTGGGGCTTCCTGATCGTGACCCTGCTGCTGCTGCTCGTCGCCGCGGTGCTGCGCGCTGTGGGCCAGCGGCAGCGACGGCAGAACAAGAACGCATCCGCCGCCGCCGACGCTTCCGGCACCTCGTCGTAACCCCCTCGTAGTCGCCACAGCCCCGTCCCTCTTCGCTCGACTGAACGCGCTTCGCTTCCTATGGCTGAGAACGTATCTCGCTCCGACCTCGAACGGCAACTGGAGGACACCACCACCCTCATCAAGCAGCGAATCGATGCGCTGGGCGACGAGGCGCAGTCGCTGCGCACCACCCTGCGGGATGCCCTCTTCGACAATCCCTTGCTGAGCGTCGGGGGCGCCGTCCTGGCCGGGCTCGTCGTCGGCTGGCTGCTGGGCGGGCGCCGCAAGGACCCCTTCCGCACCGAGGGGCGCCGCCGTGCCCTCGTCGAAGAATACATCGACGCCGTCGTGCAGGAGGCCCGGCAGGCCGTGGCCCGGGGCCGAGAGCCGGGCGTGGCCGTCCGTGAAGCCCTGCGCGACCGCGTGCCGCTGATCGTGCTGGAAGACCTCGGGGGCGGCTCCTCGGGCATCACCCGCCAGATCTTCGACCTGCTGCTCAAGTCCTCGGTGGGCTTCTTCATGAGCTCCACGCTGGATCGCCTGAACGAAGACCTCGAACTCGACCGTCGCATCGCCGACTCGATCCCGACGCCCTCGGCCGACGGCGAATAACGGCGCCCCACCCGCCACCACCGACCACCCATCCCGTTCAACCGATACAACATGCGCATCGCACTGTTTGGCCCGCCGGGGGCCGGAAAAGGAACGCAAGCCCAGCGCCTCGTCGACCGCCACGGGTTGACCCACATCTCGACCGGTGAGATCATCCGCGCCGCCATCAAGGCCGACTCGCCGCTCGGGCGCGAGGTGAAGACGTATGCCAACGCGGGGAAGCTGGTCCCCGATGCTGTGGTCTGGAAACTGGCCAAGCAGGCCATCGCCGACGTAGGGCATGACGACTTCATCCTGGACGGCTACCCGCGTACGGTGCAGCAGGCGAAGTGGCTGACGGAGTTCCTGGACGAGCACGCCGCCGAACTCGACGCGTTCGTGAGCCTCGTCGTGCCGGACGACGTGATCGTGGATCGGCTGTCGCAGCGGCGGACCCACAAAGAGACCGGGGAGAATTACCACCTCGAATTCGACCCACCGCCGGACGACGTCGACCCCGCCATGATCATTCAGCGCCCGGACGACCGCCCGGAGGCCATCCGGCGGCGGCTGGAAGTCTACAAGAACGAGACGCAGCCCGTAGAGGACTACTATCGGCGGCGGAGTACGCTCGTCGAGATCGACGGCGTCGGGACGTTTGCCGAGGTCGAGGCCCGCATCAATCAGGTGCTGGAGGCTGCGGCGTGAACGAGCCCACATCCATGCCGACCGTGCCGTCGTCCGCGACGGACGCTGGCGGTGTCGAGATAGACTATGGTGCGCCGGAGTCCGCCGTGGCAGCGCTGAAGGATCTCGTCGATGCGGCGCTGGCCGAGCTCCACCTTCCCGATGCGCCGGAAGCCCTGTACGAGCCCGTCCGCTACGTCCTGGCCGGGCAGGGGAAGCGCCTGCGGCCCGTGTTTTTGTTGCTCGCCGCAGACGCCTTCGGCACGCCGCCCGCGTCCGCACTGCCCGCCGCGCTGGCCGTCGAGGTGTTCCATAACTTCACGCTGGTGCACGACGACATCATGGACCACGCCGACACGCGCCGGGGGCGGCCCACCGTGCACGTGCGCTGGGATACCGACACGGCCATCCTCTGCGGCGATTACCTCATGGCGCTGTCGTACGACCTGCTCGCCCGGAGCGAGGCGCAGCGGCTCCCCCGTCTGATGCGGTCGTTCAGCGAGATGGTGACCCACCTCTGCGAAGGGCAGACGCTCGACAAGGCGTTCGAGACCGACGAGGCCGTCACGGTCGAACAGTACCTTCACATGATCGACCGGAAGACCGGCGCGTTGTTGCGCACCGTGCTGGAACTGGGCGGGCTCCTAGGCTCGGCTACCGACGCGCAGCTCGACGCCCTGCGCCGGGTTGGGGCCTCGGCCGGGCGGGCCTTTCAGATTCAGGACGACCTGCTGGACCTCATCGCCGATGGCGAGCGCTGGGGCAAGACCGTCGGTGGAGATCTCATCGAAGGCAAAAAGACCTTTCTGTTGCTCCAGGCGCTGGAACGGGCGGACGGGGCCGAGCGTGCATGGTTTGCCCGGGTCGTCGAGGACCGGGGACTCTCTCCCGATGAGATTCCCGAGGCGCGCGAACGGATGGACCGCCTCGGCGTGCTCGATGCCGCGCGTACCGCCGTGGCACGCTACTCGGCGACGGCGATGTCCGCGCTGGACACGCTGCCGGAACATCCCGCGCTCCAGACGCTTCGTTGGCTCATCCGACGCCTCCAGGCCCGCCACCACTGAGAACCGTCCTCCCCGACTCGAACCCGTCCCGGCTGCCGGTTCCATTCGCGTCACCCGCCGGTTCGCAGCCCCCTCAATCCACCGACTCGTAATGATTACCAGGGAAGTCACCGTTACCAACCGCGCCGGGCTGCACACGCGACCTGCCTCGATGATCGTGCGTACCGCCTCGCAGTTCGACGCGGACTTTTACATCGAGAAGGACGGGTACGAGATCAACGGTAAGAGCATCATCGGCGTGATGACGCTGGCGGCCGAGCAGGATGCGAAGCTCAAGTTGCACTTCGATGGGGAGGATGAGGAAGAAGCCGCCACCGCCATCGAAGAGCTGTTCGAAAGTGGATTCGGAGAAGTGAAGTAAGCGGTCACCCACGCTCATTGGTTAAGACCCGCCAGCGGTCTATCGCAGACGCATGACGGACCCCCAGCATCATTCTGACACGGCTACGTCGACCAGCCCGGAGGAGACCGCCTCGGTGCGGGAACGCCCGATGCGTGCCTTCGAGGGACTGGGCGTCGCGCCGGGCATTGCCATCGGGCCCATCTACCCGTACTCGCGCACCACGCATGACGTGGAGCATCGGGAGATCAGCCAGACCGACGTCGAGGATGAGATCGACCGGTTCAAGTGGGCGCTCTCGAAGTCGGAGCGGGACCTGAAGAAGATCAGCGCCGTCACGCGCGAGAAGCTGGGCGAGGACAGCGCCAGCATCTTCGACGCCCAGATCATGATGCTGCACGACGAGGCGCTGCGCGAGGCCGTCCTGCGCCGGATCCAAGAGAAGCGCTGCAATGCCGACTATGCCGTCAAGCAGGTGATGACCGAGCATCGGCGGCGGGTGCAGAGCAGCGACAGCGAGTATCTGCGAGAGCGCAGCAACGACCTGCTCGACGTGCAGGAACGCATCATCACCCACCTGCGGCGGGGCAAGCTCCTTTCCAAGGTGGACACCGAGTCGGTCATCGTCGCCGAGAACCTGACGGCGGCAGACATCGTGCTCTTCAGCCGCCGCGACATCCTGGGCGTCGCCCTCGACTTCGGCGGGGCCACCTCGCACGTCTCCATCATGGCGCGGGCGCTCGGCGTACCGGCGGTGACGAGCCTGCACGGCCTGGCCGACGAGGTGCGCCACGGCGACACGATCATCCTCGATGGCATCGAGGGGCGCGTCATTCTGAATCCGGACGCGGACACGCTCGACCGATACCGCACCCGGCGGGAACGCTACCGGCGGGTGGTGCAGGAGCACAAGCAACTGGTGCCGCTCGCGGCGGAGACGATCGACCACCACGAGGTCAGCCTGCGGGGCAACCTGGAATTCGTCGAAGAACTGCCGCTCCTGGAAGAATACGGCGCCGACGGCATCGGCCTGTTCCGCACGGAGATGCTGTTTCTGATGCGGGGGCGCTTCAATTACTCGGAAGACGATCAGTACGAGGTGTACCGGCAGATCGTCGAGTCGGTGCGTCCGGCCACGACCACCTTCCGCCTCCTGGACCTGGGCGGCGACAAGATGCTGCCCGTCGCCCACCGGGAGCACAATCCGTTCCTCGGGTGGCGCGGCATCCGCATTCTGCTGGATCGCGAGGAGGTTCTGCTGCCGCAGTTGCGCGCCCTGCTGCGTGCGGGCGTGCACGGACCGACCCGGATCCTGATTCCGATGATTACGCAGCTGGACGAACTCCATCGGTTCCGGGAGTATCTGGAGCGGGCCAAGCGGGAACTCACCGAGGAAGACATTCCGTTCGCGGACGACGTACCGGTCGGCATCATGGTGGAGGTCCCCGCCGTGGCCCTGATGGCCGACCGCTTCGCCGCCGAGGCAGATTTCTTCTCCATCGGGTCGAACGACCTGACGCAATACACCGTGGCGACGGACCGGGGCAACGACCTCGTCTCGGATCGCTATGAGGAGCTGAATCCGGGCGTGCTCTCGCTCATCCAGCGGACCGTAGAGGCCGGGCATGCCGCGGGCATCTCGGTCGGCGTCTGCGGGGAGATGGGGGGCAAACCCCGGAACACGCCGATCCTCGTCGGGCTGGGCGTGGATGAAATCAGCGCCTCGCCCACGTATCTGCCCGAGGTCAAGCGCGTCATCCGCGCCCTGCAATTCTCGGAGGCGCAAGCCCTCGCCGAGGAAGCCCTCAATTCCTCCAGTGAAGCCTCCATCAAGGCGATGCTCGATACGTGGCTGGACGAGCATGGCTGTGGGCTCTTGCACATGATCTCGTCGGAGGCGTCCGACGAGGCCGCTGCCTCGCCGGACGTGGACGCCTCGACGGTCGACGTGCAGCAGCGCTAATCCATCCCCATCCGCACGATCCCCCGGTCCCGAACGATGACTGACGCCGATCTACGCCGCTACGACCCGAGCGGCATGTACGATGCCATCCGCACCTTTGCCGAGCAGTGGAGGACCGGGCGGGAGCGTGCCCTGCAAGCGTCGCTGGATGGGCTGCACGCCGAGCACCTGTCTGCGATCGTCGTGGTGGGCATGGGCGGCTCGGCCATCGGCGGCGACCTCTTGAGGACCCTCACGGCGGACGTTTCGCCCGTGCCCATCGTGGTCGTTCGCAACTACCGTCTGCCCGCGTGGGTGGGGCCACAGACGCTGGTCATCGCCTCCAGCTATTCCGGCAACACCGAAGAGACGCTGTCAGCCCTGGGAGAAGCCCGCGAGCGAGGAGCGATGCTGGCAGGCGTCACCTCAGGAGGGGAGGTCCAGCAGCAGGCCGAAACGTTCGGCTTCCCCTACGTCACGCTCCCGGGAGGGATGCAGCCCAGGGCCGCCCTGGGCTACTCGCTGACCGCCCTGCTCACGCTCGTCGAGCGCATCGGGCTCGTGACGTTGCCGCCTGCTGCGTGGCGCGAGGCGCAGGAAGCGCTGGAGCGACAGTCGGCGGCGCTATCGCAGCTGGATGACAACCGCGCGCTGACACTGGCCCAGGAGCTGAAAGACACGTTGCCGTTCATCTATGCGGGCGCAGGACGCCTCGAAGCCGTCGCGTTGCGCTGGCAGACGCAGATCCACGAGAACGCCAAGATGCTGGCGACGGGCAACCTCTTTCCCGAGCTGAACCACAACGAGATCATGGGGTGGGAGCAGCCCGCGCCCGTCCACGAGCAGGTGAGCGTCGTGCTGCTGAGGGACCCGGCCGACCATCCGCAGGTGAAGCGCCGGATGGACGTCACGCGCGACCTGATCGGGCACCGGGCGGCACATTGGGTCGAAGTTCCGGCTGAGGGGCAACATCCGCTGGCCCGCGTCCTCGGTCTCATCAACCTCGGTGACTGGGTGAGTTTTTACCTGGCCATGCTGCGCGGCATCGATCCGACGCCGGTGGACCTGATCGGCAGGCTCAAAGCCACGCTGGCCGCGTGACGGCGTCGTCCGGTACGGCTCGGTCCGTCCGTGCCGCGGCTCATCGCACATCAGCCGCCGTCCAGCCGATAATTGCGGCAGGTCTGTCCCGCCAGGCCCATCTTGTAGCTAATTGCAAGGGTCCATCCTGCGCTCCAGCCTGGCCTATCAGCCACGCGCAGCACGCAAGGGAGAGGGTCCCCGGTCACCCGGCTCTCGATAGAGCGGGAGGGCCTTGAACCTGCTGCCTCGGCGCACCGCAACGGCAGGAACGGTCATCGTGCCCGTTGCGTTTGCGTTGAGATCCTGTGAAGTGGGTCGGTCGAGGCCAGAACGTTCTGACGTTCATCCCCCAGTAGGCCCACCCGAACCGCCCAGGGTTCGTTGTACTCGTCTCGTTTCGTTGCTTGAGGTGCCCTATGATGCCACGCTGGTTGCTCGTCTGCCTGGCATGCCTGCTCGCGCTTCCGCTGACGGCGGAGGCCCAGTACAACTACTACTTCGGGCGGAATAAAATTCAGTACGAGGACTTCGACTGGCACATCCTCAAGACCGACCACTTCGACGTCTACTACTACTCGGAGATGAAGGAGCTGGCGGAGCACGGGGCGCACTTCGCCGAAGAGGTCTACGACGAGCTGGAGCACAAATTTAATTTCTCCCTCACGCATCGCGTCCCCCTGATCTTTTACTCGTCGAACCTGCACTTCAAGCAGACCAACATCACGCCGGGCTTCATCCCGGATGGGGTGGGCGGCTTCTTCGAGTTTCTGAAAGGGCGCGTCGTGGTCCCGGCCAACGGCAACCTGCACCGGTTCCGCCGGGTCATCCGCCATGAGATGGTGCACGTCTTCACGTTCAACCGGGCGCTGCGCGTCATGCGCGACCACCGCATTCCGCCGGAGCGCATGTTGCCGCTGTGGTTTACCGAGGGCCTCGCGGAATACTGGTCCGGCGAGCCGGATTACCAGCACGAGATGGTGATGCGGGATGCGGTCTACTCCAACTATCTCGTCCCGCTGGAGAATATGTACCGCATCCGCGGGACGTATCAGATGTACAAGCAGGGCGAGGCGATCTGCCGCTTCCTCGCCGAAGAATATGGCGAGGAGCAGCTGCTGGTGCTCATGGATAACTTCTGGAAGGAGCGCGACTTCCGGGAGGTCATGGAACTGACCCTGGATGAAGACTTCGAGGTCATCAGCGCCAAGTGGCAGGCCTGGCTCAAAGACCAGTATTATCCCGAGCTGGATGAGCTGGAGTCGCCTACGCTCGTCGCCGGCGCCGTGGCCGCCGAAGGCTTCAACGCGAAGCCGGTCTTTTATCGGTTCGAGGACGGCACCCGCAAGGTGTACTTCGTCGCCAACCGCACGGGCTACACCAACGTCTACCAGGTGGAGGTCGACGAAGACTACGACCCGCTCGGCGACCCGAAGGTGCTCATCCGGGGCGAGCGGAACGACCGGTTCGAGGCGTTTCACCTGTTCGAGAGCCGCCTGAGCGTGTCGGACGACGGGCGGCTGGCCTTCGTCACCAAGAGCGGCGGGCGCGACGTGGTGCATATCTATGACCTGGAAGCCGACGAGCTGGGCCCGACGTACGCGTTCGACGACCTCGTAGCCATCTACTCGCCCTCCTGGGGGCCGGACGGCGACCGCCTCACCTTCACCTCCATCGACCAGAGCGGCTTTACCGACCTGTACGTCTACGACCTGACGGCGCAGCACCTGCGTCGTCTGACCTCAGACACCTACGACGACCGCGACCCGAGCTGGAGCCCGGACGGGCGCTACATCGCCTTCGCCTCCGACCGGACGGCGGTGGGCCAGGACAACCATTACAACCTCTTTCTCTACGACCTGGAGACCAGCGGCATCCGGTACGTGACGTACGGGCAGCACCACGACTTCTCGCCCCGCTGGAGTCCGGACGGGCAGCACCTCGTCTTCACCAGTGCCCGTCGCGACGCGGACGGGCGCTACGGCGGGCAAAACCTGTGGGTGGCCGACATGAGCCGCGTGGTGGAGCCGAACCCGCCTGTCGCCTCGGCAGTGGCCCCGAGCCCTCCGGCCTTCACCGACCCTGCCTCGGAGCGCCAGTTCCAGCGCCTCACCAACCTGACCTCGGCGGTCTTCGATCCCGTCTGGACGACGGATGACCGGCTCGTCTTCACCACGTTCGAGAACTTCCGCTTCACGGTCCGCCAGATGGGCGGTCTCGACTCGCTGATGGCGCATCCTCGTGAAGAACAGCGGATCGACCTGGCCGAGCGGGAGAAAACGACCTGGGCGTTCGCGGAGATTGGCATCGGAGAGGATGCCGAGCGGGTGGCCTATAAGCGCAAGTACAACCTCGACATCGCGCAGGGGCAGGTGAGCAACAACCCCGTATGGGGGACGACCGGCGGCGCCGTGATGGCCTTCTCCGACATGCTGGGCAACGACCACTGGTACGTCACCCTCTACAACACGTCGCAGGGGCAGGAGGACTTTCTCCGTAGCATGAACGTGGCCGTCTCCCGCGTGCAGCTGCACCGGCGCACCAACATCGGCTACGGGCTCTACCGCTTCGGCGGGTTGCGGTACGACATCACCGATCCGGACGCCTCCGCCGAGTTTCCCGTCTTCTGGGAGACGATCTACGGCGGCTTCGGCTCGATCAGCTATCCGATTTCCAAGTTCCGGCGGCTCGAGCTCAGCACCTCGTTCAACTGGAGCGACAAAGAAGTCGACATCCGCCAGATCGACCGGGAGGCGCTGCTGCTGTCCAACACGGTCTCGCTCGTTCACGACAATGCGCTCTACGGGCTCAACGGCCCGATGGACGGCTGGCGCGCGAAGCTGACGGCGGGCTACACGACGGACGTGCTCTACTCGAACGTCAACTACTACACCCTCAGCGCCGACGTCCGGCATTACTGGCGCATCTTCAACCGGGTGACGCTGGCATCGTGGGGCCTCTTCCGGATGAACGAGGGACGGGAGGCGCGCCTCTTCTTCCTGGGCGGCAGCTGGGACCTGCGGGGCTACTCGCTGTTCAGCGTGCGCGGGCAGAAGATGTGGTTCACCTCGCATGAGTTGCGCGTCCCCATCCTGCGGGCGCCGTCGCTCTACCTGCCCATCCTCGCGCCCTTCGGCATCGCCAACCTGCGCGGGGCGGCCTTCGTGGACGCTGCTCATGCCTGGAACGAGGGCTACTACGACGCCAGCGTGCCGGACCAGCGCCGCCGTCAGCTACGGACAGGCGAGACGCTCGGGTCGGTCGGCGTCGGCCTGCGGGTCAACCTGTTCGGCGGATTCGTGCTGCGCTACGACGTCGGCTACCGCTATCGCGACGGCTTCCGCGAACGGGATGACGACCTGTTCAAACAGTTCTTCTTCGGATACGACTTTTAACCAGTCGCCTGCCCGTCCGTCCTCGCATGTCACACATGATCTGACCACCAGCGTGACGCATCTACTGCCATTCCTCGGACCGAGACTCTGGCTGTTCGGTCTTGCCGGGTTGTTGCTGCTTACCGGCTGTCGCGGCCTTCAGGTGTCTCCGCCGCTGAGTGCCGCTCAGGAGACCTGGGTGACCGAGGGCGGCTCACCGCTCCGTCAGCACACAGCTCCGGCCACGCTGTCGGTGCCGCTGGAGGAGGCCTGGACGTACAACGCGGGCGCGGGCTTCGGGGCCCCCTCGCCGCTGGTCGTCGATGACCTCGTCCTGGCGGCCACGCGCAAAGGGGAGATCCACGCCATCGACCTGGAGTCGGGCGAGCGCAAAGGGTTCGAGACGTTCGGGGAGACGGTGGAAGGAACGCCCGTCATCGGGAATGGCGTGATGTACGTACCCGTAGGATGGGGCAAGCGGACGCTCTACGCGTATGACCTCCTGCGGGGACGGTCGACGTGGAAGGCGCGCGGCGCGGCGGTCGAAGCGGGCCTGCTGCTCCTCGACGACGGTCTCATCGCCGTCGACGTGGACGGCCTCGTGCGAAAATACGGTCTCAGTTCGGGAGACGTGCTCTGGGAATACGAACTGGGCGGCAAGACGCTCGTGCGGGCGACGCCGGTGCTGGTGAACGGCTCGGTCGTCGTCGCCGACACGGACGGTCGTATCGCGGCCTTTAATCCGGCTGACGGAACGGTCCGCTGGACGCGGGAGCTTCCGGCGCCGGTCTTCACCTCATTCGCTGGAGATGAGGATCAGGTGTATGTGTCTACCACGCGCGGCCAATTCTTCGCCCTCTCCGCTGAGAGCGGTGTGACCCGCTGGCGCATGGCCCTGCCGGACACCACGGTGCGCCTGTCCGCTCCCGCCGTGTCGGAAGACCTCGTCGTCGTGGGAGGCACGGATGGCGTGCTGCGTGCCCTGCGCCCGTCCGATGGTCAGGAAGTGTGGTCGTATCAGGACGAGGATGCCATCACGGCCCCACCGCTCATCACGCAGCACCACGTGTTCGTCGGGACGATGGGGAAGCGGCTGGTGGCCGTAGGTCGGGACGATGGCACGGCGCAGTGGACCCACGAACTCCGGGGGCGCATGAAGTCGCCCATGGTGCTGCACCGCGGCCGCCTCATCGTCCAGGCTGAGCCCCGCCACGTGATCTGTTTCACCGCGCAAGAGGAGTCACCCTATGCGTCGACGCCGTAGCTTCCTTCTGATGTTCGTGGTGCTCCTGCTCGGAGCCGCTCCGTCTCTGG
>JAAAOL010000377.1 GCA_009908885.1 Bacteroidota bacterium
CCTCCGCTACGGCGACTTCCACACGCTCCAGGCTGACGAGGCGGTATACGCTTACGTTCGCTCCAGCCCGACCGAGCGGGTCCTCGTCGTACTCAACAAGTCGGAGACGCCGAAGACGGTAACGTTGACGCTGCCGGATGCGTACAGCGCGACATTGACCCAGGCCGCCGATCTGCTGAGCGATCAAACGACGCCGATCGAGGCGGGACAAGTCACGCTGGAGGTGTCGCCCGTGGGGTGGCGCGTCCTATCGCTGGAGTAGGAGGGAGGGCGCTCGTGCGGTCAGTCACCACGACGCAGCAGGCTCCAGACGACACCGGCTGCCGCTCCGGCCACCGCACCGCCGACGAGCAGCGGGCGCAGCCGAGCGAGCGTAGAGCCGTTCTGCTGGTATTGCTTCCAGTCGTCGCCCGCCACGTACTCGATGTTATCGAGCGAGACGACGCCCTGGTAGTCCAGGTCCGTAGCCGCCTTCACGATGGCCGTCGCCACCTGTTCGACGCGGAGCGGGCGGTCGTCGTGAAAGCGATGGCCGAGGCCGGGCACCTTCTCGGCGAGCGTCATCGCGCCGCCGAGCACCTGGGTGATCGGGCGCTGCGGGCCGACCACGAAGCGGGGGCGGAGGATGATCTCGCGTACGTCGTACCGGTGCAGCGCCGTCTCGCCGATGCGCTTGGCGGCCAGGTAGCGGGGCGAGACGAACGGCGGGCGGTCCTTGGCTGAGACGAACACGAACCGGTCGACGCCCGCTTCCTTCGCCTCCCACGCCGCGATCTCGACCGAGTCGCCATTGACGCGCTCGAACGTGTAGCCTGCATCGTGGTCTTCCGCTACGATGCCGACGCAGTGGACGACGGCGTCGCAACCGGGCAGGTGGTCACGCCAGGTTTCTGGTTCCAGAATGTTGGCTGCGACCCACTCGACGCGATCGGCCCAGGCCGGCTCGGCATCCGCTGGACGGCCGTGCCGAGACACGCTGATCACGTCGTGGCCTTGCTCGACGGCGATGCGGCAGACCTGCGATCCGATGAATCCGCTGCCTCCAAAGACGAGAAATCGTTGACGCATAAGGGAATGGGGTGTCAGAGGGAGAGTCGGCGATACTGCGGCATTACAGCGTATCGAAAAACTTGACGCCGCACTGTGCGTTTCTGTTCAAAGATAATGACCCGCTGCCTGCCGGATCCCTGCGCGACGGATCGTAACAGGATGTTCTGGCACGGAAGCGCTTTCGTCCGATAGCTCAACGACCATCCCCTTATGGCTGCTGACACCTACCAGCCCACCCATCCCGTCCGCTTCGTCACCGCCGCGAGCCTGTTCGACGGGCACGACGCGGCCATCAACATCATGCGCCGCATCCTTCAGGCTAGCGGCGCCGAGGTCATCCATCTGGGGCACAACCGCTCCGTCCTGGAGATCGTGGATACCGCCATCCAGGAAGACGCCCAGGGCATCGCCGTGTCCAGCTATCAGGGCGGGCACATGGAGTACTTCAAGTACATGCACGACCTGCTCCAGGAGCGGGGCGCCGGGCACATCAAGATCTTCGGCGGCGGCGGCGGCGTGATCGTGCCGGAGGAGATCGAGGAACTGGAAGCCTATGGGATCGCCAAGATCTTTTCGCCCGAAGACGGGATGGAGCTGGGCCTGCAGGGCATGATCAACGCCATGCTGGAAGCCTGCGACCTTCCGATTGTCGATCTGGGATTTGCGAAGGACGATTACGAGAGTGCCCGCGACCCGCGCCGCATCGCCCGGACGCTCTCGCGCGTAGAAACGCCCCAGGCCGAGAAGGCCGCGGTAGCCATCGGAGCGGAAGGAACTGGAGACGTTTCGGTCGATGCCGGAGGCGACGGAAGTCCGGGGCATGTCAGCGAGCTTACTCCATCGACCATCGACCATCGCCCTTCCGCAATCCCTACCCTGGGCATCACGGGCACCGGCGGGGCGGGAAAGAGCACCCTCACCGACGAACTCGTGCGGCGCTTCCTGAACGACTTCGACGACCTCGAGATCGCCGTCCTCTCGGTCGACCCCACGCGACGGCGGACGGGCGGGGCGCTGCTGGGCGATCGCATCCGGATGAACGCCATCTACGGTGAACACACCGACCGCGTCTACATGCGCAGCTTCGCCACGCGTCAGGCCAACCGGGCCACGAGCGAGGCGCTCCGCGAGGCCATCGACGTGTGCCGGGCGGCGGGGTACGACCTCATCATCCTGGAGACGGCGGGCATCGGCCAGAGCGATACCGAGATCGTCGACCTGGTAGACGTCTCGCTCTACGTCATGACGCACGACTTCGGCGCGCCCACGCAGCTCGAAAAGATCGGGATGCTGGACCTGGCCGACGTCGTGGCGCTCAACAAGTTCGAGAAGCGCGGCAGCCGCGACGCCCTGCGCGACGTGCGCAAGCAGGTGCAGCGCAACCGGGCGGCGTTCGACGCGTCGCCAGAGGAGATGCCGGTCTACCCGACGATGGCGAGCCACTTCGACGACCCCGGCGTCTCCCGCCTGTACCTGGGTTTACTCGATCACCTCAACGAACACTTTAACTTCGAGCGCCACTCGAACACGTATCAGTCCGAGGCGCTGCCCGAGGTCGATCCCACCGAGCTGGCCGTCATCCCGCCGCGCCGGCAACGTTACCTGGGCGACATCGCGGACGCCGTACGGGACTACAAAGCCTGGGCCGCCGAGCAGGTCGAGGTTGCCCGCAAGTGGGGGCAGGCCCTCGGCGCCAAGGAGCAAGTCGGAAACTGGGCGCCGGAGGATCAGGAGCAGCTGGAAGGACGGCTGACCGAGATGGCCCGGCACTGGTGGGACAAGCTGGACGCCCACTGCAAGCGCATCCTGGAGGACTGGGAGGAGGTGGCGGAGCGCTACCGCCAGCAGCAGTTCACCTACACCGTCCGTGGGCGCGACATCACCGTGCCGCTGTACCGCGAGTCGTTGTCCGGGACGCCCATCTCGCGCGTTGCGCTGCCGACGACCGACGATCCCGGTGAGCGCCTGGAGTTTGCTCTCCTGGAGAATCTGCCGGGGTACTATCCCTTTACGGCCGGCGTCTACCCGTTCAAGCGCACCGGCGAGGAAGACCCGACGCGCATGTTCGCAGGCGAGGGCTGCCCCGAGCGGACCAACCGCCGCTTTCACCTCGTGAGCGCCGGGATGCCCGCCAAGCGGCTATCGACGGCGTTCGACTCGGTCACGCTCTACGGCTTCGATCCCGACGAGCGCCCCGACGTCTACGGCAAGGTGGGCACCTCGGGCGTCTCCATCTGCACGCTGGACGACATGAAGAAGCTCTACTCGGGCTTCGACCTGTGCGATCCCAAGACCAGCGTCTCCATGACGATCAACGGGCCCGCGCCGATGATCCTGGCGATGTTTCTCAACACGGCCATCGACCAGCAGGTGGAGCAGTTTCTGAAGCAGGAGGGCCGCTGGGACGAGGCCGAGCAGACCATCGACGCGCACCTGGGCGACGACCGCCCGCGCTACGTGCCGTTCGGGCCGCAGGGGAAGGAGGACGACCTCCCGCCGATGCACGACGGAAGCGGCCTCGGACTGCTCGGCTGCACCGGGGCGGACCTCGTCGACTGGGGCGTGCTGGCTCAGGACGAGTACGATGACATCAAGGCGCACGCGCTGCACGTCGTCCGCGGCACCGTCCAGGCTGATATCCTCAAGGAAGACCAGGCGCAAAACACCTGCATCTTCTCGACCGAGTTCGCCCTCAAGATGATGGGCGACATGCAGCAGTACTTCATCGACCAGGCCGTCCGCAACTTCTACTCGGTCTCCATCTCCGGCTACCACATCGCCGAGGCGGGCGCCAACCCGATCACGCAACTCGCCTTCACGCTGGCCAATGGCTTCACCTACGTCGAGTATTACCTGAGCCGGGGCATGGACGTGGACGACTTCGCGCGCAACCTGTCGTTCTTCTTCTCGAACGGCATGGACCCGGAGTACAGCGTCATCGGGCGCGTGGCGCGGCGCATCTGGGCCGTGGCGATGAAGGAGCTGTACGACGCCAACAGCCGCAGCCAGAAGCTCAAGTATCACATTCAGACCTCGGGTCGGAGCCTGCACGCGCAAGAGATCCAGTTCAACGACATCCGGACGACGCTGCAGGCGCTCTACGCCATCTACGACAACTGCAACAGCCTCCACACCAACGCCTACGACGAGGCCATCACGACGCCCACCGAGGAGAGCGTCCGCCGGGCCATCGCCATTCAGCTCATCATCAACCGGGAGCTGGGGCTGGCCAAGAACGAGAACCCGCTCCAGGGCAGCTTCATCATCGAAGAGTTGACGGAGCTGGTCGAAGAGGCCGTGCTGAGCGAGTTCGAGCGGATCAACGACCGGGGCGGCGTGCTGGGCGCGATGGAGTCGATGTACCAGCGCGGCAAGATCCAGCAGGAGAGTCTGCACTACGAGAACCAGAAGCACTCCGGCGAGCTGCCGGTCATCGGCGTAAACACGTTTCTGCGGGACGACGAGGCGCCCGGCGAGGTGGAGGAGGTCGAATTGATGCGCGGCTCAGAGGCCGAGAAGCAGCATCAGCTGGAGCACCTGCGCCAGTGGCAGGCGCGCAACGACACGAAGGCTCACGCCGCCCTCGACCGGCTACAGCAAGTCGCCCGCGACCGCGGCAACTTGTTCGAGGCGTTGATGGAGACCGTGAAGGTGTGCTCGCTGGGTCAGATCACGCACGCCCTGTTCGAGGTCGGCGGGCAGTACCGAAGGAACATGTGAAACAGGCGCAATTGGAAGATGGCAGAAGAAATCAGAGTCTGGCAAATACAGAATGGAGAACTGAATGAGATCCCTCAGTCCAAGCTCAATCTAGAACAACGTTTGGAGAATTGGCTAGAGAAGGATATCTCTGTTCTATCCGATGAGTTATTGGTCATTGGTCGACAGGTTAAGACGGACTTTGGTGGAAAGATTGACCTTCTTTGCCTTGCGCAAAGTGGTGACCTGGTTATAGTAGAACTTAAGCGGGATAGGACCCCACGTGAGGTGACGGCGCAGATACTGGACTACGGCTCCTGGGTGAAGAACCTCTCTAGCGTACAGATTACAGGACTGGCTGATGCCTACCTGGAGCAGGTCTCCTTGGAGGTGGCATACAGGGAACGGTTTGGCGAGGATCTTCCGGACGTGCTAAATGAAAACCACAGCATGATCCTCGTCGCAGCAGAGATGGATACCGCGACTGAACGGATCATTAATTATCTATCCGATTCGTACGGGGTGAGTATTAACGCAGCGACATTTCAGTATCATGCCGACAATCATGTTGGAGAATTACTTGCCCGCGTGTTTTTGATCGAACCGGAGCAGGTTGAATATCGCACCCAGAAAAGAAGTACATCGAAGCGAAATCCCAATCTCACCTACGAGCAATTACGGGAGATCGCGGCAGAAAAACAGGTGGATACTCAGTATAAATTGCTTGTTGACGAACTGAGTCAGTATTTCAGTCGAGGCAGGACAAGGAGTTCACTCACCTTGAAAGCTTCCTTCGACGGTAGCAGACGCGTGGTATTCAGCGTGATTCCGACGGACAGCTCAGGACAGGAGGGGCTGAAGTTCCAGGTCTATATTTATCGCTTAGCCGATGCTCTTGATGTGAAGGTAGATGAACTCTTGGATTACCTCCCTGACAATCGGCGGGAGTGGAGTTATGGTGGTTCTGAAGAGAATGAATGGAAAGGGTACGAAGGCTTTTTCCGGACGATGGATGAAGTCCAACGATTTCTAAAGGGAGTGCATCAGCACGTACCATAGGTGACATCGGTAAATCCCAACGCGTACCTTATAAGCTGGTCCTTTTGAACAAAACCCGTTATTGCAATGAGTCAACTTCTCAACGTCCTCCGCCAGCAACTCGACCCGCAGACCGTTTCGTCGATGGCGAACAGCATCGGGGCGGACCCGTCCTCGACTCAAAATGCCGTCTCCACGGCGCTGCCGCTGCTCGTCGGGGCGCTCTCCCGGAATGCCACGTCCTCGCCGCAGGGCGCGCAGGCCCTCGACGCGGCCCTGGAGCGCGACCATGACGGCTCGGTCCTCGACGACCTGTCGAGCCTGCTCGGCGGTGCCGGGGGAGGCGGCGGCCTCGGTGGGCTGCTCGGCATGGCGGGCGACCTGATGGGCGGGGGCGGCTCCAGCAAGGCCCTCGACGGCGCAGGCATCTTGAAGCACGTGCTCGGCGGCAAGCAGTCGTCTATCGCGCGGGGGATTGCGCAGGCGACGGGCCTCAGCGCGCAACAGTCGAGTCAGTTGCTCGGGCTCCTGGCGCCGGTCGTCATGGGCGCACTCGGCAAAGTAAAGCGCGAGCAGCAACTCGGGCCGGACGGCCTCGCCTCGCAGCTGGAGCAGGAACGGCAGCAGCTCGAAGAGCAGGCGCCCGGCATGTCGCAGGGCGGACTGCTTCAGCTCCTGGACCGCGACGACGACGGCAGCGTGGCCGATGACGTGAGCAAGCTCGCCAAGCTCCTCGGCGGATCGGGCCTGTTCTAGCGCAGGCATCCGGCGCGGTCAGGCCGGTTCCTCCTCGTGATGCAGTTGCTTGTGCGGAGGATACGGCGTGATGTGGATCACCTCGCCGGACCTCAGCCGCTCCTGCGTTTCGGTCCAAAAATCCGGGTCGAACAGGTCGCTGTGGTGTTCCACGAACACGTCGTTGAGGTCGCCGGGGAAGCCCAGGAAATGGCGAAACTCTTCTGGAAACACGTCGTCTTCGCCGACGGAAAACCAGGGCTCCGGCGCGAGAGCCTGCTCGTACGTCTGCGCCTGGGGCATCCGGCGGAAGTTGCACTCCGTCAGTAGCATGATCTCGTCGTAGTCGTAAAAGACGACGCGGCCGTGACGCGTCACGCCGAAGTTCTTGAGCAGCATATCGCCGGGGAAGATGTTGCTCACCGCCAAGTCCTTGATCGCCCGCCCGTAGTCGATGGCAACCTCGCGGGCGGCCTCGGCGTCGGCTTCCTGCACGTAAATGTCCAGCGGAATCACGCGGCGTTGCACGTAGGCGTGTTCCACCACCACGTGCTCGTCCTCGATGCGGACCGCCCGACTCGTCGTGTCGCGCAGATCCTCCAACAACGCATCGTCGAAGTGCCGCCGGTCGAATTTGAGATGCTCGAACTCCTGGGTGTCGACCAGGCGCCCGACGCGGTCGTGCCGGAAGACGAGGTCGTATTTCTCCTCCACCTGCGTTCGCGTCATGTCTTTCGGCGGCGCGAACCGGTCCCGGAAGACCTTGAAGACGAGATCGTAGTTGGGCATGGTGAACACGTTGAGGATCATGCCCTTCTGACCGCGCGCGGTGCGAAACTCGTCGTCCGAGTAGGCCAGGTGGCGCAGCAGATCCCGGTATAGCTCCGTCTTGCCGTGTTTGTTGTATCCGATGGCGATGTACAACTCGCCCAGGCGCTTCCGGGGGATGATGGTCTTGAGAAAGCGGATGAGGTCGTAGGGCCGATCGACCGCCACGTGGAAGTAGGAGCGGGCGAAGCTGAAGAGAATGCTGACCGCGTCCTCGTGGAGCAGCACGGCGTCGATGACGATGCCGGACGGCGATTGCACGAGGCAGATGGCGAGCGGGATGAGGTGCGAGCCGCTGAACAGGCGCCCGACCACGTAGGCCCCGTTACCACGATAAAACGCATTGTTGACGACTTCGGCCCGGTAGATGGTGAGCAGCGCCCCGATCGACCGGAGGTGCTCCTCAATGGCCTCCGAGGCCAGGGCGAGGTCGCGCTCCAGGTCGGCAAACTCGTCCGGGTCGTGGTAGTCGCTCAGCATCGTCCGCAGCAGCTCGCGCGTCGTCTCCCGCCGTTCGTACGTGCGGTAGACGGGCTCGCGGGAGGGCGTCGGGGGCGTGCCGAAGTCGGTGTCGACGAACTCGATTTGCGGGTCCACGCCCACCGTCGAAAAGATGCGTCGCGTGATCGAGTTGAAGAACGTCTCCGCGATCTCCCAGTCGTCCAGTCCGCTGATGAGCCCCGAATACACGGCCTTCATGCTGGCCCACATCAGCTTCTTGTGGACGTGCTCCCCCAGCAGGTCGTAGATGTCCTCCTCGACGCCATCGACCACCATGCGGTAGATCGCGAGGCGCTCGGTGGCGTCCTGTTGCATTCCGCGCCAGTCGCACTCGCGGTACCGATCCGGGGCGCGGCGGGTGATGGCATTGAAGCGGGCGTCGAACTGGCGGAAGCCGTCCAGGATGCGTTGCGCACCCAGGTTGGCGAGGCGACTGACGGAGAGCGTCGGCATACGCGTGAAGGAGCTTGGGAAACAACACTCCGTAAGGTAGTATGCACAGAGGAAAGCCCGTATCTATCCCGCCGTGTTCGCGTAGATCTCACACGAGGCACCGGCATCCCCTAGAACGGTCATCATCACTCAGCGATCGAAACCACCCTGATCTATGACGCTTACGGACCAACTGCAAGCCGATCTTAAAGATGCCATGCGAGCCAAGGACCGGGTGCGCCTCCGCACCATCCGCTCGCTACGGACGGCGCTGACGGAAAAAGAAATCGAATTGAGAAGCAGCAGCGAAGCGATGTCCGACGAAGACGCGCTCCGGGTGGTGCAGAAACAGGCCAAGCAGCGGCGTGACGCCATCGAGCAGTACGCGGAGGCGGGGCGGGAGGACCTGGTCCGGAAAGAAGAGGAAGAACTGGAGATCATCGAGACGTATCTTCCAGAGCAACTCGGCGACGATGCGATCCGTAAGGTGCTCCACGAGATCATCGCGGCCACCGGCGCTGCGTCGCCGCGCGACATGGGCAAGGTCATGGGCGCTGCGATGAAACGCCTGCGGGGCCGCGCCGATGGGCGTCGCATCAACGAGTTGGCCCAAGAACTACTCACCGGCGCCGCGTCCTGACGTGCCCCTTCGACGACCGACCTCTTTCCGATGAACGGACTCGACCTGATCATCCTCGGTGTGCTGAGCGTGGGCATCGTGCTCGGCCTGCGTTCTGGCCTCATCAAACAGGTGGCGAGCCTGGTGGGGCTGGTCCTGGCCTTCGCGCTCGGATTGCGCTTCATGCACGACGCGGGCGCCGTCACGGTGGACAGTCTCGGGGTGTCCGAGTCGCTGGCGCCGCTGCTCGGGTTCGTGCTCGTGTTCCTGGTCGTTCAGGTCGCCGTGGTGGCGGTGGTCAAGCTGGTCGAGGCCATCATCGGGGCGCTGAAGCTGAGTGCCGTGAACCGCGTGCTCGGCGGGGCGATGGGCGGGCTGAAGGCCGCGCTCGTGCTCAGCGTCGCCTTCCTCGTGCTGGGCAACCTGGAGATTCCAGAGGCCAGCGCCCGGTCGGCCTCCAGCCTGTACGCGCCCGTGTCGTCCGTCGTCCCGGAGACCTGGGAGCTGCTCACGGGCGAGTTTCCAGCGCTTAAAGAGGTGCCCGATCAGATCGGGGTGCCCGTGCCCGGCATGGGCGCCGAGGCGGCGGTCGACACCCTCTCGCTCGATCCGGCAGACGCTGTTGCAGCGGATTCGCTCTCGGAGCCGAGTTCGTCCCCGTGAAGGCCAGCGTGCAGCGAGGGCGGCGGCGTCTCGTCAGTGTAGGTCCGCGAACAGCGTCTCTAAATCGACGCTGAAGCCGTCCAGAAGCTGTGATTGCACCGTTCCCGTCTCGCGAGCCTGTGCCAGCGGAGCGACGTCGTCGCCGCCCAGCCTCCAGACCTCGACCGTCCGTTCCAGCGGATCCACGATCCAGTATTCCTGCACGCCCGCGTCGGCGTAGACTCGCTTCTTGTGCGTCAGGTCATAGTACCCGGTGGAGGGAGAAAGGACCTCCACCACCAGGTCAGGCGCACCGTGGACGCCGTCTTCTTCGATGAGGTCCCGGCGTTCCCGGGCGACGTACAGCAGATCCGGCTGATACGCATCGTGCTCCGTCAGAAACACGTCCAGCGGAGCGATCAACACGGTGCCGAGATCGTGTTGTTGGACGAAGCGAAGGAGAGCAGCGTGAAGCTCGCCGAGAGCAAGTTGATGAAAGGAAGAGGGAGACGGGGACATGACGAGGGCGCCGTCGATGAGTTGATACGGGGCCCCCTCGGGCAAGGCCGCGTAATCAGCAACTGTCTGTTTCTCCGTCGCGGGGGCCAGCATGGCTCGATGCGCTGGTGATGGGACACGGTTTCTCCTCGTACCCATCGCCGGTCCCGGCGGGTTCCCGGCGCATGGATCCTGCCGCTGGGCTCCGAGTAAGTGCCCCCGCCCGCGTAGTCGTTCGAACACGTCGTAGCCCCTCGTCGCGATGGTCCCTGTTTCGCTTCAGCTCACCAACTTCATGAGCTACGGGACGAACGCGCCCGTCCTCGACTTCGAGCAGTTTCAGGTGGCGTGCCTCTCGGGGAAGAACGGGCAGGGCAAGTCGGCGCTGCTGGACGCGATGACGTGGGCCATCTGGGGCGAGGCGCGCAAGTCCACCGGATCGCGCAAGCCGGACGACGACCTGCTGCGGATCGGCGAGCGCGAGATGCAGGTCGAGCTTACCTTCGACGTGGAAGGCGCGCGCTACCGGGTGATGCGCAGCTACTACGTCACCGCGTCGGGCAAGTCGTCGAAGCCGGGGCTGGAGCTCCATCTGTACGAGCCGGAGACGGACAGCTACCGTCCGCTCACCGGCGGGTCGATGCGCGAGACGCAGGAGATCATCGACACCGTCGTCGGGCTGGATTACGACACCTTCATCAACTCGGCCTTTCTGCTGCAGGGCCGCTCGGACGAGTTCACCAAGAAACGACCGAGCGAGCGGAAGGAGATTCTCACGCGCATCTTGAACCTCAGCCGGTACGAGGCCCTGGCCGACCTGGCCGGTCAGCGCAGCCGCGACGCCAAGGCCACCGTCGACCAGGCCGAGTTGGAGATCGACCGCCTCACGTCGGCGCTGGCAGAGGAAGACCAGTGGAAGGCCGAACGAGCCCGTATCGACGGAGCCATCGAGAAGGAGCAGGCGCACCTGGCCACGCTGCGGGAGCAGCAGCAACAGCTCACCGAGCAGCTCACGGACCTGGAAGCCAAGGCGCGGGAGGCCGATACGCTCCGCCAGACGCTCGACGGGCTCGACCAGCGCATCGCGCAGCACGAATCGGACATCGACTCGCTCACCGCCAAGATCGAGAGTGCCGAGCAACTGCTCGAACAGCGCGCGGCCATCGAGCGCGACTTCGAGCGCTACGAGGCGCTGCAGGAAGAACGGGACGCCCTGGATCACAAGAATGAACTCTTTCGCGGGGTCGAAAAGGAGCTGGAGCGGACCGAGCGGCACCTGCTCGACAAGAAAAACGACCTGGAGCGCCAGCTCGACCGGTTGAAGCATTCCCTGGAAGGGTTCGAGCAGCAACTCGCGCAGGCGCAGGCCGAGCTGGCTCAACGCCCGGTGGTGCAGCGCAACCTGGAGAAGGCGGAGCGGGCCAAGGAGCAGTATGAAGCCCTCACGACGGTCCGCGATCGGCGGGAGGTGCTGAAGGAGAAGATGGAGCAGATCGAACGGTCGCTCCACGGGCAGCGGGAAGCCCTGCAGTCGAAGCTGGACACCCTCACCGAGCAGGTCGAGCAGGAGCGGCAAGCGCTGGCCCAAAAGCGAAAGAAGCTGGATGAGAAAGAATCGCTGAAGCGACAGCAGCAGCGTCGGGAGGCGTTGGAGGAGACGCTGGAGTCGATCGAGACGAAGGGGAAGGCCCTGGCCGAGACGATGCACGCCCGCGCCGGGCGGCGGAACAGTCTGGCGGAGTCGCTGGAGCAGGAGCGGGAGGCGTTCGCCTTCTTCCAGTCCGGCACCGACGACACGTGCCCGACGTGCGGCACGACCCTCACGGATACCCACCGCGCCGAGGTCGAACAGCATTACCGGCAGACGATCCAGGAGCTCGAAGCAGCAATCCAGGAAGCCGACGCCTGGCTGGAGCAGCGCAAGACGCAACGCGACGCGCTGCGCGAGGAATACAAGCAGCACAAGGCCCAGCTGGATGAGTTGGCCGACGTGGGCGGCCGGTTATCCGCGCTGGAGGATCTGGAGGAGCAGATCGAAACGGAAGCGGCCCACCTCGCCGAACGCGACGAGGCCGTCGCCGCGCTCCGTCGCCGCCTGGAGCAGAAGCAGTACGGGGCGGATGAACGGGAGCGGTATCGGACGCTGCAGCAGGAATACGAGCAACTGGCCTTCGACGAGGCGTTGTACGAGCAGGTGCGGCAAGACGCCGCTCAGGTTGAACGGTACGAAGAGCGGCTGAAGCAGCTCGACGATGTTGCGAAGCGCCAGGAAACGCTCCAACAGAAGATCGAGCGGACCCGGGAAGAGGCCG
Organism: Bacteroidota bacterium; assembly: GCA_009908885.1. Taxonomy (GTDB): domain Bacteria; phylum Bacteroidota; class Rhodothermia; order Rhodothermales; family JAAAOL01; genus JAAAOL01. The sequence continues at coordinate 12,355 of JAAAOL010000377.1, forward strand.
CCGCCCTCCGCGAGAAGCTGGACGACGGGTCGGTCTTCGGCCCGCTCCAGCAGCAGATCGAGCGCTTGAAGAAGCAGCGCGACGAGGTGGGCTTCGACCCCGAGCGCTTCCGGCAGGTGAAGCAGGCGCTGGAGGCATTGAAGGAGGCGCCGTCCCGGCTCAAAGACCTGATGCACGCGCAGCGCAACCGGGACGACTGGCGCACCCAGCGCGACAACACGAAGGAACGGTTGCGAGCGGTCCGCGAGGAGCGCACGGAGGCCGTCGAGCGGCTGAGTGCATTAAAGAAGGCGCTGGAAGTCAAAGAGGACGTGGAAGGCCAGCACCGTGAGCGGGTCGAGGAAAGCGCGGAGGTGGAGGCCCGGATTCAGGAGTTGCAAAAGCAGTCTGGCCAGATCACCGAAAAGCTAGAGCAGGCCCGGCGCGACCGGGCGGCTCTTAAAGCACAACGTGAGGCGCACGCCGAGGCCTCCGCCCAGCGGAACCTGTACCAACATCTCCGGACGGCCTTCGGGAAACACGGCATCCCGTCGCTCATCATCGAGCATACCCTGCCGGAGATCGAGGAGCGGGCGAACGACCTGCTGGAGCGCTTGACCGACGGGCGGATGCACCTGCGCCTGGAGACGCTGCGCGATAAGAAGTCGGGCGGCGGCACGATCGAGACGCTGGAGATCCGCATTACGGACGAGCAGGGCGTCTCGCGCGCCTACGAGACCTTCTCTGGCGGCGAGGCCTTCCGGGTCAACTTCGCGCTGCGGCTCGCGCTGGCGCAACTACTCGCCGAGCGTAGCGGCGTCCGCATCCGCACGCTCGTCATCGACGAAGGCTTCGGCACGCAGGACGAGCAGGGCGTGCAGAGCCTGGTGGAAGCCATCCAGCAGGTGCAGGACGACTTCGACAAGATCGTCGTGATCACCCACCTGAACGAGCTGAAAGAGGCCTTTC
>JAAAOL010000345.1 GCA_009908885.1 Bacteroidota bacterium
GTGTGGGAGAAGGGGAGAGTGGGGGAGCGGAAGAATGCAGTGGAGCTCGGAACGACAACTCGAAACCCAAAACCCACAACCCGCAACCCAAACCCCGTTCCCCGCCGTCAGTAGGCGTACTCCCAGAGCAGGTTGAATTCCAGGTTGGAGCCAGTGCCGTCGCCGTTGGCGCGGGCCAGCAGCCATTCGAAGAGTTCATATTCGATGGCGAAGACGCGCGTGGCGTTGGTGCCCGACGTGGTGCCGCTCTCCTGCGACGTCGTGCCGCCGAACGAAATGGGCTGACTCACCTCCACGTACAGGCGCTGCGTCAGGTACTTGCCCGCCGTGATGGTGGTGCCCGTCAGCCCGTTCTGCCGGATCTCGATCACGTCCAGCCCCAGCCCGGAGCCCGCCACGCCCTCGACGATGCCCGCGAGCTGGTTCAGGGCCAGCCCGGCGCCCTGCGTGGCCAGCGTGCCCTCGCCGCCCAGCTGAAACGCCTCGCTGGCGGGACGGCCCGTCGCGATGTAGGAGACGATGTTGGTCAGGTCGGTCGGCGGGTCGGAGGACAGCTGGGTGTCCAGGTCGTCCGGCTGCCCTTCGAGCGAGAGCAGGATGGTGATCTCATTGCCGCGGTTGCGGCGCGAGGGGACGTCGTACTCGGCCTCCAGGTTGAGGTAGGGCGCGTCGGCGGCGCCGTTGAAGGTAAGCAGGCCGCTGGTCAGGTTGAAGCGTCGCCCGAACTGGTTGATGTAGCTGCGCTGCTCCAGCACGTCGATGGTGCCGAAGAGGAGAATGTCCTCGTTGGGCGCCTTCTGCAGGTCCAGGTCGCCGGTGAACTGGATGTTCATCTCGGGATTGGCCGGGGAGCGCAGCCACACGTTGCGCTCCAGGTCCACGTTCAGATCGTCGATGGCCAGCGCCTGGTAGAAGTCGAACGTGGTCGTGTCGGCCTCGCCCACGCGGATGCCGAAGCGCTGCTCCAGCATGCGCAGGTCCTGCTCCTCCAACGTCACAGGGGCGAACTCCTCGGAGGTCGTCGCCTCGGTGAGGTACACGTCGGCGCTGACGACCTGGAGGTCGCCGCCGAGGACGGGCGCCTGGGTGGTGCCGCGCAGGCGCAGGTCGCCGGAGACGACGCCCCGGTACTCGCGCGTGTCGATGGCGCGGAAGTCCTCCAGGCTGGCGTCGATGTCGAAGTTGCCCAGGGTCAGCTCGGCCAGGTCGACGGTGCCCATGGCGACGAGGCTGCCGCCGCTGGTGACCTCAGCGTGGTTCAGCACCACCTGCTCGTTTTCGAACGTCAGGTCCATCTGAATGTCACGGTAGGTGAGGTCCAGTTCGGGCAGGCCGACGCGCGCCTTGGCCAGCATCGCCTCTCCGGCGAGGCGCGGCGTGCCGAGGGTGCCCTCCACCTGGACGTCCGCCGTCAGCCGCCCGTCCACGCTGCTAATGACGCTGCGGTCCAGGAACGGCTCGATCCAGCCGATGGCGAAGGCGTCGGCCTGGAGGCGCAGGCGGAGCGCCTGGTCCTCGGGGCGCGTCAGGCTCAGCGGGCGTGCGTCGGCCTCGTCGCCCGTGGGTGGGCGCAGGCGCAGGTCGAGCGGGACGAAGCCGCCCAGCGTCAGCGTGCTGCCGTCCACGTGGGTGAGCTGGCTGTCCAGGTTGAGGCGGAGGCTGTCGTAGCGCACGCTGAGCCGCAGGTCGCCCACGGGGTCGTCGAACGAGGTCACGTCGAAGTTGAGGGTGCCCGCCAGGTTGGGCGCCTCGGCGGGCCCGGTCAGGTCGAGCGTGCCGAAGAGGGTGCCGTCGAGCCCTTCGTAGTCCAGCAGGCTGGCCACGGCGCCGATCCGAAAGCCCTCGATGGTGAGGATCAGGCTCTGGGTGCCGTCGAGGTCCACGACGCCGTCCAGCGCGATCTGCTGGTTGCCCGTGTAGATCAGGAAGTTGCTCACGCGGTAGGCGTCGCCGTACGAGATCGTGGCCTCCTGCAGGAGCTGCCACCGGTCCGGCCCGAAGCGGACGTTGAAGGCGTCGAGCACGATCTGCTGGCGATCCGGGCGCAGGTCAGCCACGCCGGAGAGGCGAGCTTCGTTGTCGCGGTCGATGATGGATTCGACGGCAAACTGGAGCGAGTCGGGCGTGTAGGTGCTCTCCAGCCGGACGTCCTGCACGCTGAACTGAGGCACGGAGAGGTAATTGACCGCTCCGGTGACCTCCGCGCGGTCCAGGCGCAGGCTGTCGGTCAGGGCGCCCGCGACCCGCAGGTCGACCCCGGCGATGCGCAGGTCGTCGTAGGCGAGGCTGGCGAGGCGGGTCTCGGCGTCGAAGCGGAGCGCGCCCGGCGCCCCGTAGAGGCGGGCCTCCACGGCGCCTTCGTCCAGGGCGAGCGTCTGGGCGCCGAGGAACGGGCGGAGGGGGGCGAGGTCGCGCAGCGTGGCGTCGAGGCGGAAGTCGGAGGGCGGCCTGTCGGGGCCGTCGAAGAGGGTGATGGTGCCGCCGCCATCGGCGCGCAGCACGTTGGAGGCCAGCGCGAGCGTGTCCACTCGCACCACGCCGTCGCGGACCGAGAGGGTGGTCTGCAGGCGGTCGAGCGTCGCTGAGCCGTACCGCCCGCTGCCCTGCGTGATCTGCGCGTCGAGCGTCATCGTGCGCGGGTCGAGGCCCATCCCTTCAGCCGTCAGGTCCAGCGAGACGTCGGCCTGCAGCGTGTCGATGCCGGTGAGGCGGGCCAGGTCGAGGCGGTCGAGGCGGCCCGACACCTGATACGTCGGCACGGCGTCGAACAGGCGGCCCGACACGTCCAGTTCGGCCCGGCCCTCGTCCAGGTCGAGGCGGGCGCGGAGGCGCGTCTGGCCCTCGTCCAGGTCGATGGTCACCAGCCCGGAGTCGACCACGGCCCGATTGATGGTGGAGCGGTCCAGCGTCAGGCGGGCGGCGAGGCGGGACGTGGCGGGCAGCGTCGCCGCGCTGTCGAGCGGGACGGTGCCGTCGACGGAGAGCGAGCCGCTGAGGGCCGTCTGGAGCGACGCGTCGCCGAGGAAGGCGCCCAGGTTGAGGCCCTGGAAGCGCCCCTCGCGCGTGACGATCGTCGGCGCGTCGCTGAAGACGCCGGTGACGGTACCTGCCAGCCGCGTCATGCCGTCGGGCAGGTCGAGTTGCGCCTCAACGTCGAGCGTGCCGTCCGCCAGGCGCGCCGTCACCGTGCCCGTGTCGATGTACTGCTGGTTGTACTGCGAATCGACGAGGCCGAGGCGGGCCGTCAGGGCGAGGCGGTCCGGGTCCACGCCGCGCCCGTCCAGCGTGAGCGTGCCGTTGAGGTCGGTGGTCAGGTCCGGGTTCTGCGTCAATGTGCCGAGGTGCACCCCCTCGAAGCGCCCGTCCGTAATCTCGTAGGTAGGCACCGCCGCGAAGGGGCGCGCTGTGGCCGTCAGGTCGAACGCGCCGCCGTCCAGCGCGCCCGTCGTGCGGAGGTCGAGGCGTCCGCGCGCGAGAGTGGTCATCGCCTCGGCCCGACGCAGGCGGTAGGGACCGTAGACGGAATCCTCCAGGCGCAGGCGGAGGCTGTCCAGCCGCAGCGTCGCGGGGTCGGTGCCCTGACCGCGTAGGGCAAAAGTGCCCGTCAGGCGGCTGCGCGTCGTGTCGCCCATGAGGGCCGCGACGTCGAGGTTGTCGATGCGGCCCCGGTCGATCCGGTAGCGCAGCACGTCTCCGAGGCGCACCTGCCCGGCGGCGGCGATCCGCCCCTCGGGAATCTGCATCTTGGCGTCGAGGTCGAGCGTGCTGTCGGCGTAGGCGGCGGCGAGAGTGCCGCCGTCCAGCCGGTACTGGTTGATGCGGGACGGATCGAGGGTCAGCGTGAAGCGTGTGTCCGCCTCTGAAAGGCTGAAGCCGCGCCCGGAAAGTACAAAGCTCGCGTCGAGGTCGCTGGACTGCGCAGGGTCGTCCACGAAGGCGCCGAGGTCGACGTCGGCGAGGCGGCCCCGCAGGTCGTACGTCGGCACCTCGGCGAAGGGGCGGAGGGTGCCATTCGCCGCGAGGCGGGCGCCGCGCAGGCCCGTCTGCACGTCGACGCGGGCCAGGCCGCTATCGACCTGCGCCGTCAGCGTCGTGCGGTCCGGCGCGTAGTCGCCGAAGCGGGTGTCGAACACCTCGGCGCGGAGGGTGCCGCCGAGGGCATCGAGCGACGGGCCGCTCAGATCGGCCGTGAGGCTAGCGCTGATGCGGGTCGGCGTCGCGCTGGGGCCGGTGAACAGGCTCGGGTCGAGGCGCTGCACGTCGGCGTCCACGCGGTAGGTGACGGGGCCGTCGAGCGCGGGCGTCACGGTGGCGTCGAGGTCGAGGCGCCCACCGTCCGACAGCGTGCCCTCGGCCCGGGCCGTCAGCTGCTCGGACGAACCGGCCACGCGCAGGTCGAGCGTCGCGCTCGCCTCGGGGTCGAGGGTGGGCAGGAACGGATGCAGGTCGCCGAAGGCCACCGGGTCCGCCGTGAGCTGCACGTCGATGTCGCTGAGGCCCGTCGTGTCGTCCGCCGGGAGGCGCAGCGTGCCACCGGCGGTCAGCATCGAGCGGGGCGAGCGGAGCTGCAGGGCCTGAAGCGTGAGCCGGCGATCCACGAGCGAGGCGGACGCGTCGAGGTCGAACGGCGTCTCCGTACCGGGCGGCACCACCCGCGTCGCCAGGCGGCCCTGCTGGAGCGAGGGGGCGTCGCTCAGGTCCAGCAGCAGGTCGTCGAGCTGCACGTCGAGGCGCTCGACCCGCAGCGTCGAGTCGCGACCGGGCGCGTAGAAGTCGGCGCGGAGGCGGGTGCTCCGCAGCGTCACGTCGTCGAACTGGAGGACGAAGGCAGACGGCGTCGTGTCTTCCTCGGCGGCGGTCGGAAACACGTCGAGCAGATTCCACGACGAGTCGGCCCGTTGCTGCATTGTCACGTCGAGGCCGCTGACGAGGGCCTCGCGCACGTGGAGGCGCTTCTGGAGCAGCGGCCACAGGGCGTACCGCGCTTCGAGCGTGTCGAGGTGGGCGAGGCGCGTCGTGTCGTCCCGGGTCAGCGTCACGTCGTAGAGGCGCAGGCTGGACAGCCAGGTGCCATCCACGTCGCCGACCGTCAGCGTCGCATCCTCCAGCGGCACCCGGGCGAGGATCAGGTCCGTGGCCTGCCGCGCGCCCCAGTCGGTCTGCAGCGCCAGCAGGACGACCAGGATCAGCACCAGCAGCAGCCCGAGCAGGCCGCCCAGCGCGCGCCCCGCCCGCCGCAAGATCCGTCCGGCGAACCCATACCGCGCCCGGCCCGCGTCCGCATCGGGACGAGCGTCCGGCGTCTCCGGACCAGGCGTCTCAGCAGACGCGCCGGTGGAGTCAGGCGGCATGTGATCAGGGTCGGGCATGCGAGGAAAGCGTTAGAACGTCTGTCCCAGGCTCAGGTGCACGTTGAACCGGCGGATGAAGCGCTCCGAGGCCTCGAACGTGAAGTCCGGCGGCAGGCCCTGCTCCACCTTCTCCTCCGGCGACAGGCCGCTGAGGTCGTCCAGGAAGGCTTCGCGCGGGCGCAGCAGGTCGCGCCGGTCCGGGTTGAGCTTGAAGGCGAGGTCCAGGCGGATGAAGCCGATGGGCGTCTGGTAGCGGATGCCGCCGCCCGTGCCGAAGCGAAACGCGTCCAGCGCGAGATCCAGCGTCCCGTCGTCCTGAAAGCGCTCGTCGAGGACAACGAACGGATCGCCCGAAGCGCGGCGCGCCGACACCTGGCCGACGTCCAGAAAGACGGCGGTGCGCCACTTGCTCCCCAGTCCGGGAAACGGCAGGCGCAGCTCGACGTTGGCCGCGGCTTTGGCCAGGCCGCCCACGGCCTCGTATTGCTCATTGTTGGTCTGCGGCGTCGTCGGCGTACCGTCGTCGTCCGTGTTGAACAGCACCGCGCCGTCCGCGTCGCGCGCCAGCGTCGTACGGTTCTGCTGCGGCCCGAGCAGGCGCAGGCCCCACCCGCGCACGTCGTCGCCGCCCCCCGAATAGAAGCGGATGGGGTCGAAGCGGTTTTCGATGCGCGGCGCGAACTGGTCGCGGCTGTCGCCCCGGGGCCAGATGCGCCCGCCGAAGATGCGCCCGCCGAGGCTGACGCCGTCGGTGAGCGGCAGGTAGCCCACCACCTCGGCGCCTGACTTCAGGTAGCGCACCGTCTCGATGCCGGACGCGATGAGGCGTCCCCCGTCCTCGACGAAGGGACGCACGAAGAAGCCGCGCTGGGGATTCAGGAAGTCGTCCGCGTCGCCGAACGAGCCGCTGAGGCGGAAGATGTTTTTACTGAACGGGTCGGCCGTGTCGAAGAGCTGGTCCGGCGGCAGGTCGGGAACGTCGCGCTGGGCGATGTCGAGCGAGTCGCCCTCCTGCAGCAGGCGGCTGAACGAGCTCTGCAGGCTGACCGTGCGGAACGGGTAGATCTCGTAGACGAGGGTCGCGTTGACGCCGAGCTCGCGGCGGTTGAGGCCGAGGCGATCCACGAAGCCCGGACCGATCGGGTCGTCCGGCGTGCTGAGGAAGGGGTCGCTGGCGTACTGGGCGAACGGCTCGACGTTGGCCGAGAGGCGCGTGGTGAAGAGGAAGGGCTGCCGCAGGTTGAGCCCCAGCCGGAACTGGCGCAGGGACGCGAGGCCGCCCGTGTTGCGGCCCAGCAGGCCGGTGCGCGACGTGGCGCTAACGGTGAAGGTGCGCGCGCTGCCTAGAAAGTTGCGATGCGTCCAGTCGCCCCGGAGCGAGACGCCGCCGGAGCGCGAGTAGCCCGTCTGGGCCGTCAGGTAGCGCAGCTTGGCCTCCCGCACGCGGTAGCGGATCTCGACGGTGCTGTCGCGCGGCTGGCGGCGCAGCTGGTCCGGCGTCGTGTCGTTGAGGGCGGCCAGGCTGTCCACGCGGGCGTCGTCGGCGTCGTCGGTGGGCGGCACGTCGGCCAGGGCCACGCGGAACAGGTTGAGGGCGAACAGCTCGCGCTGGCCCTGGATCAGCTTGCTGTACGAAAAGCGGCGGCCCACCTTCAGCGGCAGCTCGCGCAGGATGATCTCCTTGCTGACCGTCTCGTTGCCGTCGACGATGATGTCGGAGACGACGCCCTGCGGGCCCGGGTCCAGCTCGAACCGGATGTCGGCGGTGTAGGCCGTCGAGTCGATGGTCGTCTCAGCATTCACGCGGGCGAAGGCGAAGCCCCGGTCGCGCAGCCAGGCCAGCACAGCATCGCGGATGCGCAGCAGCTCGAAATCCGTGTACCGGTCGCCGACCTGAAAGCTGGTGCGGTCGCGGAAGGCGATCCAGCGCTCGCGCAGGCCGTCGCCCTCGAACAGCGACGCCGCATATCCGCCGTCCGGCCCGAAGAAGCCGACGTCCTGGATGATGAGCGGCGGCCCTTCCTCGATGCTGAAGATGACGCGGATGGTGTTGTTCGTCGTGTCGAGCTGCGACGTGGGATAGTCGACCTGGGGCGTGAGGAAGCCGTGGTTCTGATAGAACCGGCGCAGCCGGACGACGTCCTTCTGGAGCGTGATGGGATCGAACGGGGGCAGGGGGGTGGTGAGGACCCACGAGAGCGGCGCCGTCCGGCGGACGCGCGTCAAAAAGGTGGGCTCTGCCGTGGCGATCTGCTCCAACAGGCGGCCCTCGTCGAACGTCGGGGTCTCGGCGAACTTGAAGTCGACGTCGCGCACCTGCGTGTCCTCATTGATGAGGAACAGGGGCGCCTGGGCCTGGACGGTGGGGGCGAGCAGAAGCAGCAGCACGCCGAGGAGGCCCAGCAGGCGTCCGGGATACGTGGCAGGGCGCCTCATGAGCGTACTGACGGGTCCTCGGAGGGCGCCTTCACCACGTCAGGCTGGCCGTTCGTGCGGGGCGGGTCCTCAGCGGGCTCCGAGTCCTCAGCCGCTTCCGGGGCCTCGTCGGTCGGCGGCGCGTCGGGGTCCTCGGGGGCGTCGTCGGGCAGAGGCGCGGTCTCTCGCTCGGCATCCTCCTCCGCGGCATCCTCCTCCGCGGCATCCTCCTCCGCGGCATCCTCCGCGGGCGTCTGGCGCCGGGCGCGGTGGGCCTTCTCGTGCAGCAGGGCCACCACCGCGCCGATCAGCAGCACGATGCCGGAATAATACACCCAGAAGACGAAGGCGATGATGATGCCGAAGGTGTCGCCGATGGGGGTGCTGCCCTCACCGCCGTAGTCGAAGCGCCCGGCGCGGGTGGCGTAGACCGTGAAGCCGTACTTGGCCGCCTCCCAGAGCACGCCCGTCGTCAGCGCGCCCGTGAGGACGCTCCGCGGGGGCGGGTGCGGCTTCGGGATGAAATAGAGCAGCTGGAAGAACATCGCCGTGGTCAGCAGGAACGGGATGAGCAGGCTCAGCAGCTGGAACGCCTGCCGCCATCCCTGCCGGACCCATACGTAGTTGAGGCCCACCTGCTCGATGAACTCGGCTCCCGCCGTGTTGAGATACTGCGTGGCCAGCGTCAGGCCCAGCGAGAGGATGAAGAACAGGCCCACCTGCCCCACCATCCGGATATCGAACAGGTAGCCGCCGAGGATGGAGCGGTCCTCGTGCCACTCCTCCTGGAAGACGTTGCTCACCGAGATTCGCAGCGTCGTAAACAGGATAACCGCCGAGAAGAGCAGGCCCGCGACACCGACGATCGTCAGCTTGCCGCCCACGTCGGCGAGTTGCTGGAGGAAGGTGATGATGCCCTCGCTGCGGTAGGGCGGGAGGAAGTCCTCAATGAAGCGGCGGACGACCTCGAACGGCCGCTCGCGCCGCAGGATCTGGCCCAGCACACCCGTCGCCAGGATGATGACGGGCACGATGGTGATGAGCACCTTGAAGGCGATGGCCTGCGCCCAGAGGAAGATGTCCTTGTCGGACAACTGGCGGTAGAGCCCGCGCGCGTAGTAGCGCGGCACGCGCTTCAGGCGGTCCAGATACGTCGGAAAATCGGGCATACGTCGAAGCCCGGACGACGGGTTGCGGAAGGGACGAAGGGAGCGGGGCTGCGCAGCGCATCACCGTGAGGGGCGCACATGCACACCGCGAACATACCCCGCAGCAGGCAAAGGGAGTTCCGTCCCGCGGCGTAACAATGACGGAGAATCTGGCAGTTTTCTCCGAAGCGGACCGTGCTGGGGCGGAAGTCCGGGGGAAATGCGGGGCGGTGAGGGATCGGGGGCTACGCGCTGGCCTTGCGGCCCTCGTAGACGGGCGGCGCCCCGTGGAGCACCGTATCGCGCGTGATGCGGCAGACGCCGACGTCGGCGTAGCTGTGCATGTCGAACATGATGTCGAGCATCACGTCTTCGGCTATGGCGCGGAGCCCCCGGGCGCCGGTGCCGAGGCGGCGGGCCCGCTCCACGAGCGCGTCCAGGGCCTCGTCGTCGAACAGCAGGTCGATGCCGTCCATCGCGAAGAGCTTTCGGTACTGCTTGACGAGGGCGTTCTTGGGCTCGGTGAGGATGCGCTTGAGGGCCTCGTCGGAGAGGGCGTCGAGCGCCGTCACGACGGGAATGCGCCCGATCAGCTCCGGGATCAGCCCGAAGCGCAGCAGGTCGTCCGGCTCGACGTGCTGAAAGATCTGCGGGTCGTGCTTGTCGACCTTCGTCGTCGCGTCGGCGAAGAAGCCGATGGTCGAGGCGGAGAGGCGGTGGGCCACGATCTCGGCCAGCCCTTCGAAGGCGCCGCCGCAGATGAACAGGATGTTGCGCGTGTCCAGGTTGATGAGGCTCTGCTCGGGGTGTTTGCGCCCGCCCTTGGGCGGCACGCCCGCCACGGTGCCTTCCAGGATCTTCAGGAGCGCCTGCTGCACCCCCTCGCCCGAGACGTCGCGCGTGATGGAGGCGTTATCGGCCTTGCGGGCCACCTTGTCGATCTCGTCGATGTAGATGATGCCGCGCTCGGCCTGCTCCACGTCGAAGTCGGACGCGTGCAGCAGGTGGGAGAGGATGCTCTCCACGTCTTCGCCCACGTAGCCCGCCTCGGTCAGCGCCGTCGCATCGGAGATGGAGAAGGGCACGTCCAGGATGCGGGCGAGGGTGCGGGCCAGCAGCGTCTTGCCGGTGCCGGTGGGGCCGATGAGCAGGATGTTGGATTTCTCCAGCTCGACGCCGTCGTAGTCGTGGAAGTAGTCGCGCGCCTCGATGCGCTTGTAGTGGTTGTAGACGGCCACCGCCAGCGCCTTCTTGGCCCGGTTCTGCCCGATGACGTACTCGTCCAGCGCCGCCTTGATCTCGTGCGGGGTCAGCCGCCGGGGCAGGCCCGAGGAGCGGCGGGGGCGCGTCGTACTCGATCCGCTCTGGCGCGCTGCCGTCCCCAGGTCGCTCTGCACGATGCCCGCGGCGTCGTGGATGCAGCGGTCGCAGATGTAGACGTCCGGCCCGGCCACCATAGAGGTCACCTCGTGCGCCGTTCGGTTGCAGAACGAGCACCGGATTACGTCGTCACCGCGTTGATGGGCCATGGCGGAGCAGGCGTCTGAGCGAAGGCCACCGGACGATCCAGTACCTGAGGTGGAAGCACAAGCCTCCGGCTATCCAGTCTAGGCATCCCGCCGTTCTTCCGCAACCGCCGCGTCCGGCTTCGGCCTGTCACGATGCAAAACGAACATACAATCCATCGTCGCTTCGCCCACGCCAGGTCAGGGGTAGGGCCAGGAAGAGCGATCAGGGTTGAACGAGGGCCGGGCGCTTCTTAAGATGACAGTCCCACCCCCGCCCTTTTCGGCCCATCGCCCCCTTGCAGCCCATGTCCACCGAGGTCAACACCAAAGTCATCGAAAAGACGCTCGTCATCGACGCCCCGGTCGAGCGGGTCTATGCCTTCTGGGCCGACATGGCGGCGGTCGAGGCGGTGCTGCCCGTGGTGGAGTCCATCGAGGTGCTGGACGAGCGGACGACGCGGTGGACCGTGCAGGCGCCGTTCAGCACGTTCGTGCAGTTCGTGGCGGTCACGGAGACGCGCACGCCCAACCGCTACGTCAAGTGGGGCTCGACGCACGGGGCCGGTACCGAGACCGTCATCAGCGGCGGCGAACTCTTCTTCGAGCCGGTCGAGAACGATCGGGCGACGCGCGTCCGCCTGCGCTTTACGTACGACGTGCCCAGCGCCTCGGCCCAGCAGATCATCAGCACGCTGGCGGCCCTCGGCTATCCGGAGCGCGAGTTCGACGCGGGCCTCACCCTGATCAAGGAGCACCTGGAAGGGAATGGGTGAGTGGGAGAACGGGAGAGTGGGAGAGTGGGAGTGTGGGAGTGTGGGAGAGGACGGGGCAGGCGTCGATGCTCAATCTCACGCACCACGCATCACGCACCTCGACGTTCACCAGCAGGAGGCTGGATGTCGCCAGGCTGAATCGGCGCGTCAGTTTCCGTTCACCAGGCCGACGCCGTACTTCGCCATGAGGAGGCGCTCGCGGTAGAGGAAGAAGGCGGCATCGCACACCTTGCTGGTGTAATACGCGTTGAAGCCGCTGCCGACGGCGGCCCCGGCGATGGGCACGACCTGCGCCAGCTTACGCCGGGTGAGCTGGATGCCGAGCGCCCGCGCGGCGTTGCGGATGGCCTGGGCGAGGGTCACCTGCTCGATGGTCTGGAGCGTCTGCTGCCGCGCGATGGCGTGCGAGACGCGGATGACGGGCACCAGCGCGGCCTGCTTGGCCGCATCGGTCGGCTGGGAGACGGCGTTGAGGACCTGGAGGGCGAAGAAGCGCTCCGTGGGGTCGCTGAGGTCGAAGCCGCAGTAGGTGGCATACTCGCCCGCCGCGCGCAGGTTGATGGCGACGAGTGCGACCACGTCCGGCAGGATGCCCGCCGCGCCGGCGTAGCCCGTAGCCGCTCCCTGCGCTGCCGCCACACCGCGGTACTTGGCGTCGAGCCCATGCATGACCCCATCCACGTGTTCGAGGTCGAGCCGGTGGATGTCCGTCGGCGCCGCCACGGCATGCCCGGCCGCGTGGTAGTCGGCATAGACGCCCTCGGCCCAGACGGAGTCCTGCACGATCTCGTTCGTCACGCGCAGCAGCCCGGCCACGACGTTGTCGATGGTCCAGTCCACGCCGGGCACCTTCCGGATGAGGTCGGTCGCGCTGTGCAGCGCCGTGTTGACGCGCCGCACCGTCGCGCCGAACCAGCCCATCCTGGGGTCTTTCCAGCGCTGAATCTCACGGAGGGCCCGTCGTTCGTAGTCCGACGGATAACGCGGGCGCAGGACGGGGAGCGTACTCATCGCGGCACGGCAGTTGATGGAGACGTTCGACGGTTGAGCCTACGACGCGACCGCCCGGGAGTTGCCCCGTTGGTGAGTTCGAAGTTGGTGAGTTCGAAGTGCGCCAGGGGCGATCACGTTGTCCTCTCAGCCCTCCACACTTCCACACCTCCATACCTCCAGACTCCCATACCTCCACACTCAACCCCGTCCCGTCGAGCCGAAGCCGCCTGCGCCGCGCTCTGTGGCCGCCAGGGTGTCGCGCTCGTCCCAGGCGACGCGGGCGTGGCGGGCCACCACCATCTGGGCGATGCGCTCGCCGCGGGTGATGGTAAACGGCTCCGATCCGTGGTTGACCAGGATCACTTTGCACTCGCCCCGGTAGTCGGCGTCGATGGTGCCGGGGCTGTTGAGGACCGTCACGCCGTGGCGGACGGCCAGGCCGCTGCGCGGGCGGACCTGCGCTTCGTAGCCCGGCGGCAGGGCGATCTGCAGGCCCGTCGGCACGAGCGCACGCTCGCCGGGCGCCAGCGTCAGCGGCGCGTCCTCGGAGACGGCAGCGCGCAGGTCCATCCCCGCGCTGTGGTCGGTGGCGTAGTGCGGCAGATCCAGGCCCTCGGCGTGCGGCAGGCGGGCGACAGTGACGGTAATGGAATCCATGAGGTGCAAGTCGGAGTGCATGGGCGAAGAAGCGTCGCCGGTTAGATAGGCACGCCGCCCGTAACCCGCAACCTAGTGCACCATCCAGCCATCTCTTGGTCAGTCCGTGCGTCGCTGGCGGCGCCGGCCGGCGTTCCCGGATCTCGCCGTAGCTACGGCTACGCCTCGATCCGGCGCCTTGGCAGTCACCACCAGCGCCACCCGTCTTTGACCAGAAGACCGCTAGAAGGTGCACTAGGCGTCCTGCACGGCGAGCTGGCCGCAGGCGGCGTCGATGTCCTGGCCCCGGCTGCGACGCACGGTGACGGTCACGCCGCGATCCACGAGCACCTGGATGAACTGGTCGAGGTCGTCCTCGGGCGTGCGGTCGAAGCCGAGGCCTTCCACCGGGTTGTACATGATGAGGTTCACCTTGCTCGGCGCCCAGGCCAC